>JBJOEU010000035.1:0-8118 GCA_046049115.1 Pseudomonadota bacterium | reverse complement strand
ATTCACCAAATGACATTTGCTATGGGCGAGGCTATTGCTCATCTGAATTACCTACTTCGTCGAGGAAAGTTGAGTCGCCAGCTTTGCGACGACGGCGTGCTGCGGTTTTGCGTGGTTTAGAAGCTTTCGTCTTTGGGTCTTCAGAGGCTTGACCGGTGGCAGCAGCAGCGCTTGCTGAAACAGCATCCCCAAAGGATTTGAGTGCCATCATGGTGGCATGCTGCACTTCTAGCCCTTGAATGGTGGTCTTCAAAATGTTGAGGTTGAGATTAAGCCAGTTTTCAACGCTTTTCAGGTCTTTGATGCGCTTTTCAAGTTCATCGGTATCGAGCCCTGGAAATGCTGAGCCAAAGCCCCCGGCAGCCTTGGAGGCGTCCGTGGTGAAGGGGAATTGACCTGGCGTTTGCCCGCCTGCTCCCTGACCCCACATAGTTTTCATCATTTCAAGGCTTTGATTGAATTCTGGGATAGTTCCAAACATAGGGGGTGGCTCCGGGTCAGATAAAAGTGGCTTATTGCCAATACAATAGAGGATTCTAGAGATTAATCCCGGTTACGCAATGCAATCTAATGGTTTATCCCAGCCTTATACCCGTGGTCAGGTACTTCCTGAGCTTCTCAAGCAGCGCATTCTGATTTTGGATGGCGCCATGGGCACCATGATTCAGCAATACAAGCTGAGTGAAGCGGATTATCGAGGATTACCCACTAGCAAACGCTTTGAGAGTCATCCAGGTGACATTAAGGGTAATAACGAACTCTTAGTGCTGACCCAGCCTCAGATTATCAGCAAGATTCATGAGCAGTACCTAGATGCGGGTGCGGACATTATTGAGACCAATACCTTTGGCGCTACATCAGTTGCGCAAGAGGATTACAAGATGGCTGATTTGGCCCGCGAGATGAATGTGATCTCCGCTCAATTGGCTCGCGCCGCGTGTAAAAAATACTCTACGCCAGATAAGCCACGTTTTGCAGCGGGTGCAATTGGACCCACTCCCAAGACCGCAAGTATTTCTCCTGATGTAAATGATCCCGGTGCGCGTAATGTGACGTTTGATGCACTGCGAGCTTCTTATCGAGAGCAGATAGAAGGCCTCTTTGAAGGTGGCGTTGATTTATTTTTAGTTGAAACTATTTTCGACACACTCAATGCCAAGGCTGCATTGTTTGCTTTAGATGAATTCTTTGAAGAAACAGGTGAGCGTTTGCCGGTGATGATTTCAGGTACGGTTACGGATGCTTCTGGTCGCATTTTATCTGGCCAAACAGTAGAAGCATTTTGGAATAGCTTGCGTCACATTAAACCACTCACCTTTGGCTTGAACTGCGCCTTAGGTGCAGCACTGATGCGCCCTTACATTGCCGAACTATCCCGTATCTGCGATGTTGCAGTATCTTGCTACCCCAATGCTGGTTTGCCTAATCCGATGAGTGACACAGGCTTTGATGAAACTCCGGACATTACTTCCAGCTTGGTTGATGGTTTTGCAAAAGATGGTTTGGTAAATCTAGTAGGTGGTTGCTGTGGAACTACACCAGATCATATTCGTGCAATCGCTAATGCAGTTGCGCAGCGTAAGCCAAGACCTTTCTATCGCGAGAGTGCGGAGCTGTCAGCATGAGTAAGACTGCGAAAGTAATGTCTCCGATGAAGCTTTCAGGCTTAGAGCCTTTTAACGTAACGGCTGATGTCCGCTTTGTGAACATTGGCGAGCGTACTAACGTAACAGGCTCTAAAGCATTTGCGCGCATGATTTTGAATAATCAATTTGATGAAGCTTTAGTAGTTGCAAGGCAGCAAGTTGAAAATGGTGCTCAAGTAATCGACATCAATATGGATGAGGCGATGTTAGATTCTGAGGCAGCGATGACGCGCTTCTTAAATTTGATTGCCTCAGAGCCAGATATTGCTCGTGTACCAATCATGATTGACTCCTCCAAATGGAGTGTGATTGAAGCGGGTCTGAAGTGCATTCAGGGTAAGCCGATTGTGAACTCGATTTCACTCAAAGAGGGTGAAGAGCCCTTCAGAAAACAAGCACGTTTAATTCGTCGTTACGGTGCAGCTTCTGTAGTGATGGCATTTGATGAAGTAGGTCAAGCGGATACCTTTAAACGCAAAACAGAAATTTGCCAGCGCTGCTATCAAATCCTCGTTAATGAGATTGACTTTCCAGCAGAAGACATTATTTTTGACCCGAATATCTTTGCAATTGCTACTGGCATTGAAGAGCACGATAACTACGCAGTAGATTTTATTAATGCTACACGTTGGATTAAAGAAAATCTGCCGGGCGCGAAAGTCAGTGGTGGTGTTTCGAATGTCAGCTTTTCATTCCGCGGCAACGATCGCGTACGTGAAGCCATTCATACCGTGTTCCTGTATCACGCCATTCAAGCGGGTATGGATATGGGCATTGTTAATGCGGGGCAGCTCGGTGTCTACGCAGACCTAGATCCTGAATTACGTGAGCGGGTTGAGGATGTAGTCCTTAACCGCTTTAAAGAAAAAGACGGCAAGACTCCAACTGAGCGCTTGCTTGATATTGCCGACCAATTTAAGGGCGGTGGCGCAAAGCAAGTAGAAAACTTGGTGTGGCGTGAAGCCCCAGTGCGTGAGCGTTTAACCCATGCTTTAGTACATGGAATCACCACTTTTATTGAAGGTGACACTGAAGAGCTACGCGCTCAAATTATGGGTGCAGGCGGTCGTCCGATTGAGGTTATTGAAGGCCCTCTGATGGATGGTATGAATGTCGTTGGTGATTTATTTGGCGCTGGCAAGATGTTTCTGCCCCAAGTAGTTAAGAGTGCACGTGTGATGAAGCAAGCAGTGGCAATTTTGATTCCTTATATTGAGGAAGAGAAGCGCCAACACATTGCCTCTGGTGGCGAAGCAAAAGCCAAGGGCAAGATTGTGATGGCCACCGTGAAAGGTGATGTGCACGATATTGGCAAAAATATTGTGACGGTTGTACTGCAATGTAATAACTTTGAAGTTGCCAATATGGGTGTGATGGTGCCTTGTGCAGAAATTCTGAAGCGTGCCAAGGAAGAAAAAGCAGACATCGTTGGCCTTTCTGGTTTGATCACCCCGTCTTTAGAAGAAATGACTTACGTTGCTCAAGAGATGCAGCGTGATGACTATTTCCGTGAGCGTCAAATTCCTCTCATGATTGGCGGCGCTACAACATCCCGCGTGCATACTGCAGTTAAGATTGCGCCGCATTACGATGGCCCAGTAGTTTATGTGCCTGATGCTTCTCGCTCTGTATCGGTGGCATCAAGCCTACTATCAGATGAAAGTGCCAAGAAGTTTATTCAAGATCTACGCGATGACTATGTTCGCATTCGTGAGCAGCATGCCAATAAAAAAGCATCTCCAACTATTTCTCTAGAAGCTGCACGTAAGAATCGCGAGCTAATTGATTGGTCTAGTTATGTGCCTGAGAAGCCCAAGTTTATTGGGCGTCGTGTTTTCAAGAATTTTGCTTTAAGTGACATTGCTAAATATATTGACTGGACACCATTCTTTCAGACTTGGGATCTGGCTGGTAAGTTTCCAGCAATCTTGGATGATGAAGTTGTTGGTGTAGAGGCTCGTAAAGTATTTGAAGATGGTCAGGCGCTATTGGATAAGTTGATTAAGGGTCAGTGGTTGCAAGCCGATGCTGTAGTAGCTTTCTATCCAGCAAATACAATAGGTGATGACATCATCTTGTATAGCGATGAAGCTCGCGAGCATCCTTTGTTTGTTTGGCATAACCTGCGTCAGCAGGCCGAGCGTCCAGTTGTCGATGGTGTGCGTAGGCCTAATCGCTGCTTAGCAGATTATGTAGCGCCGAAAGATTCACATGTGGCAGATTATCTGGGCTGCTTTGCTGTGACGACTGGCCATGGAGTTGAGAAAAAAGTGGCTGAGTTTCATGCGAAGCATGATGACTACAGCGCAATCATGTTGCAATCTTTGGCCGATCGTCTGGCCGAAGCATTTGCAGAGTTGATGCATCATCGTGTTCGCACCGATCTTTGGGCTTATGCAACGGATGAGATTTTGACAAACGATCAAATGATTAATGAAGAATATCGTGGTATTCGTCCAGCGCCAGGATATCCAGCTTGTCCTGCGCATGAAGTGAAAAAAGATTTATTGCGTGTCATTGGCTCGGAAGATATTGGCATGACCTTGACCGAATCGATGGCCATGAATCCAGCTTCCAGTGTGAGCGGTTTTTATCTGGCGCATCCAGACGCACGTTATTTCAATGTAGGTAAGCTGTCAGCAGACCAGGTTGAAGATCTTGCTAAGCGCCGCAATGAGTCCGTTGAGGATATTCGTCGCCAGCTGGCAAGCTCAATAGACTAAATTTGACTGGGGTGTAGTGGGTCGCAGCCTTTACACGCCCCACATCACTGGCTCATCTTTGGCTTTAGCCTGTTTCATAAGCTCTAGGAAAGGGTAGGCACGCTGCCCCAGCCTGTCGGCAAGTTTGGGCTTTTCAGTAAGTTCTTTATCTGCCTCATTACTTTTAGCCCGATCTTCTAAGTCTTTCAGAATGGCAGTTTCTAGGTCGATGATGAGGCTTGGCAGTTGCTCCACCGTCAAAATTCCCCTGGGCTCTAGTGGGCGGCCCAAAATTGCGAAGATTCGCTGGGTAAGATCAGCCAGCATGATGACGTCAGGACCCGCCTTGGAGCGAAATTGATAGATCATTTCTATAGCTTACCACCTGATAAACTCACTTATCTATGTTGTTAACTAATAAAAATCGTTTAATTAAAATGTTGAGTGCGGCTCTTCAGAGTCTCGCCCAGGACCGTGGTTTAGGCGATGCCCCTGTGCCTCGCTTGGAACGCCCTAAGGCGGTAGACCATGGGGATGTCGCTTGCAATATTGCACTTCAGCTTTCCAAGGCTTGGAAGCTGAACCCTCGAGAATTAGCGCAAGCGCTGGTTGAGCGCTTAGAGCAGCAGCCTGGCTATAGTGACCTCATTGCTTCCTGCGAAATTGCAGGGCCTGGATTCATTAATTTTCGCCTGAGCAATACTGCTAAAACTGCTGTGGTGGAAGAGGTCCTCACAGCAGGATCTCAGTTTGGTCAGCTAGCCTCAGAGGCAGCCCCAGTCTCCAGCGCCATGATTGAGTTTGTGTCTGCTAATCCTACTGGCCCGTTACATGTGGGTCATGGTCGTCAGGCTGCGCTAGGCGATGCCTTAGCAAATCTATTGGCAACGCAGGGCATCAAGGTGCACCGCGAGTTCTATTACAACGATGCGGGAGTCCAGATCGCGAACTTAGCGCTCTCAGTGCAAGCTCGACTAAATGGACTTAAGCCAGGTGATGCCGCTTGGCCGGAGAATGCTTATAACGGTGAATACATTGCGGAGATTGCAATTGCCTTTAAGGCTGCACCTGAATACAAAGATGATCTTGAAGCTATTCGGCAATTTGCAGTGGCGTACTTACGCAATGAACAAGATATTGACTTAAAAACATTTGGTGTGAAGTTTGATTGCTACTACCTAGAATCTTCCTTGTATACCGACGGTAGCGTTGCCAAGATTGTTGAAGAGTTGCAGGATATTGGTAAGACCTACGAATCTGAAGGTGCACTTTGGCTAAAGACAACTGATGACGGTGACGATAAAGATCGCGTTATGCGTAAGTCCGATGGCAGTTTTACTTACTTTGTGCCTGATGTCGCTTATCACACCAGTAAATGGAATCGTGGCTTTGAAAAAGTGATTAACGTCCAAGGGAGTGATCACCATGGCACGATCGCCCGCGTCCGTTCAGGCTTGCAGGGTGTAGCGCAGAAGCGTGGTTGGACTATTCCAAAAACCTACCCAGACTATGTATTGCATAAGATGGTGACAGTCATGCGCCATGGTGAAGAAGTCAAAATTTCTAAACGTGCTGGCTCTTATGTGACTGTACGTGACTTGGTTGAGTGGTCCGGTGGCGTTACACCAGAGATGACTGTTGATGAGCGTGAGCTCGCACTACAGCGTGGAAGAGATGCCGTACGCTTCTTCCTCATTTCCCGTAAGGCTGATACGGAGTTCGTCTTTGATATTGATTTGGCATTACAGCAGAATGATGAGAACCCCGTGTTCTATGTTCAATATGCTCATGCGCGTATTTGTTCAATTCTGACCCAATGGGGTGGACAAGTCTCTGACCTAAAAGGCGCAGACCTTTCTTTATTGCAGAGCAAGGCTTCAGATCATCTATTGCGTCGTTTGGCTGAATATCCAGAAATGCTGACAGATGCAGCTGCAGACTTAGCGCCGCATGTATTAGCCTTCTATTTACGTGATTTAGCGGGCGACTTCCATACTTTCTACAACGCAGATCGCGTTTTGGTGGATGATCCCGCATTGAAGTTAGCGCGCCTTGCATTGCTCTTAGCGACGCGCCAAGTGCTTGAAAATGGATTAAAGGTATTGGGTGTATCAGCACCCGCTAAGATGTAAGCTGTATACCTGCTGTCGTTTAAGAGGCAATAAGAGGGATGGGGACACGATGAAAAAAAATAATCAACACACCAGCTTTACTCCAAAGACACAGTCTTCGAGTCCAGAGTATGGCGGCACTATTCTTGGCTTCATCTTGGGGCTTGGAGTTGGCCTTGGCGTAGCTTTTGTAATTGCTTTTTACCTCTCTAAAAATACACCGCAAGAACGCCCTGGAGTTAGAGCTCCCAATCTACCCTTAACCATTAAACCAGCACCATCCCCTGCCGATGGTGAAGTTGCTGCCCCAGTAGAGGCTTTAGATCTGAATAAGCCTTTGCAAGGTAAGTCTGCAGCACCCGCAGCGAGTGCCCCAGATCCCATTGCGGATTTGGCTAATGGTAAGAAGCCAGTAGATGTGGCCCCTGCTGCAAAATCAGATGCCATTTATTTCCTGCAAGTGGGCGCCTTTAACAAGCGTGCTGATGCAGATGCACAAAAAGCGAGTTTAGCGATTCAGGGTATTCAGTCGCAATTAAGTGAGATTAGTAGTGAGGGAAATACGCTTTGGCGTGTGCGTGTTGGCCCATACAACAGTGTTGAAGAAAGTAACCCTGTGCGTGATAAGTTAAATAGCATGGGCATTAAACCGAGTGTCATTAAATCTAGCAAATCATGATTACATTATCTAAATCTAAAAGAGCCCTTTTATCTGCCACGATTCTTGGCCTGGCATTCTCTGTTTCAGGTCTTGCTAGTGCGCAAAGCCCTAAGATTGAAGAGGGGTTTGATTACCGTATTCTGCCTACTCCTCAGCCAGTTGAGACCAAAGGGAAGGTCGAGGTTATCGAGTTCTTTTGGTATGGCTGCCCGCATTGCTATGACTTTGAACCAGAGCTCAATGCGTGGCTTAAGCGCCAAGCAAAGGATGTGACATTTCGTAAGGTACCCGTTGCTTTCCGAGATGATTTCATGCCGCACAGCCAATTGTTCTATGCCCTAGAGTCCATGGGTAAGGGTGAAGCAATGAATGACAAAGTCATGTATGCCATGCACAAAGAAAACAAGCGCCTCATGACAGAAAATGAGATTGCTGATTGGGTGGCCTCACAAGGCATCGATCGCAATACTTTCTTGGCTACCTATCGCTCATTTGCCGTTATATCAAAAGCACGTGCAGCAAGACAGATGGCTGATGCCTATCGCATTGATGGTGTGCCAACGGTTGTGATGCAAGGTCGCTACGTAACATCCCCATCCATCGCTGGAACCAAGGCAAAAGCGATTGCTGTAATGGATCACTTGGAGCAAAAAATCCGCAAGGATAAATACAAGTAATTCAGGATCTTAGATTTTGACGAAGCGTCGGATAATCCAGAAGTAAAGCGGGTAAGGCAGGATTCTAAGAAACTTTAAGAATCCTGAAAACCGCTTGGGGAAGTGAATATCAAATTCGCCAGCCTGAAGCCCGGTGATAATTTCTTGTGCAGCCTCATCGGCAGTAATGAGCGCTGGCATCTCAAAATCATTTTGCGCAGTAGCTTCCGTCGCCACAAATCCCGGTGAGATCATATGCACGCTCACGCCCTGCGGCAGTAAGTCGTAATACAGGGTTTCGCAGAAATTAATAATCCCCGCTTTACTTGGCCCATACGCTAA
>JBJOEU010000034.1:0-8257 GCA_046049115.1 Pseudomonadota bacterium | reverse complement strand
GTGGTCTTTCCGACCCCACGAGTGCCTGTAAATAGCCAAGCGTGGTGTAGTCGACCCTGGTCTAAGGCATGGGTTAAGGCCTTAACCACATGGTCTTGTCCTACCAATTGGGAGAAAGTTTTAGGGCGCCACGAACGGGCTAAAGCCAATGCTGTCATGTATTACATTCTAACAAGCTAAAATGGAATTGGACGGGCCTCCCCGCATGGCGGTTTGGATAACCTGGTCAGGTCGGGAACGAAGCAGCCAAACCCAATTCTGTCAGTGCCGGGGGTCGGGCTCGTCCACCTTCCCTTTTAGATTTTTTGCTTCAGCAGCTCGCCCAGAGAGTGTGGCTGGCAGCCCTATTGGTAGCGCTTTGCAATCCCAACACTTCATCAAAGTCTCAGCTCATTGGATGATTTTTCGGACGCATGGCTTCTCCTCTCTTTCTGAATATTCCCACAAAGAAATAAACCTCTCCTGATAGTGCCCTCAGGCTCTGGCTTTTAAGCTGATAACAGCCTTCCTAACCAAAAACACATCATCCATAAATGCTTATTAGCAATTCAGTGATTGTAATAAGTTCACATATATGAGAACATTATCTTGAGCCTTTGGACCATTCTGTACTTCAATGAACGAACGAAAGTTGAGATTCTTGCTTGGCCGGCAGGGATCCTTGCGGATTACAGGCGACTACTAAGCCTAATGGAGTTATACGGGGCTGATTTAAGACTGCCCCACTCAAGAGCAATGGGTGATGGTTTATTTGAAATTCGCTGTAAGGGAAGCGAAGGAATTGGACGAGTTTTTTACGGAATGATGATTGGAAAACAAATCATCATCTTGCATAGTTTCATTAAAAAGACTCAAGAGACTCCGGATAAAGAAATTAAAAAAGCGCGCAAGCGATTAAACGAGATAAGAGAACATGGTTAAGTACAAAGATACATTCTCCCCCGTCCCGCATACCCAAAAGGACGATCAAAAACTATTTGCTAATCCCGAATTTAAAAAGGCATGGGATGCGCTAGAGGAAGAATATGCCGCCCTCTCTGAATTGTTTCAAGCACGTAAAGAGGCAGGGTTAACGCAAGAGCAAGTAGCAAAAATTATGGGAACAACTAAAAGTGCTATCTCACGTCTTGAGTCATCCATTCGGAGTGATAGTCACTCTCCTTCTTTTTCAACCCTGCGAAAGTACGCCAATGCTTGTGGAAAGAAACTTTTGATTAAGATAGTTTAGGAGCTGCAAGGGAAAGACTAGAGTCTAGAGGATCTTTAAAACTCTCAGAATTCCCCAAATCATCCAAAGAATCAGTAATACCAGGACTACTCGCGAATCCATTACCAATCTAAATAAGCGCTGCTGCTTATGCCTACATTCAATAGCTAGATGCATCTAAATCCCCCGGTGATCAGAAAGATTCAGCGTAGAAGTTTTGAAAGCGAAATGACAGGTGTGAAGGATGATTTCGGCGGAGGAAAATCTGAACAATACTTGGCGATTCGTCAATCTCGATACTTCAAGGCACAATGTCTATACGACCAAACCTCACCTTAAAAAGCCCTCATGCCCCAAGCCATTATTTTTGATGTAGAAGCAACCGACAAGAACGATGCCGTCATTATTGAAGCGGCCTCCTTAGATGTCACCTCTATCAAACCTCTAGCCGTAGGCAATCCTTGGGTACAGCGTTACAACCCTGGTAAGCCGATTAGCTTGGGTGCTTTAGCTACTCATCACATCATGGATGAAGAGTTGGTGAACTGCCCAGCTAGTAGCTCATTTAGATTGCCTGCTGGCACTAAGTACATCATTGGTCATAGCGTGGATTTTGACTGGGAGGCTATTGGTAAGCCAGAGGTCAAACGTATTTGTACGCTTGCTCTTGCTCGTAGTCTTTGGCCTAACTTAGACAGTCATACTCAAAGTGCACTGCTATATTACTTTGAACGTGCTACTGCTCGTGAGCAATTGCGTGATGCTCATAGTGCTTTAGCAGATGTGTGGATCTGCTCCAAGATCCTGGGTCAAATCATTGATCGTTTGCACCCCGCTTCACTGGATGCTTTATGGGAAATGTCTGAGAAAGCACGCATTCCGATGATCATGCCTTTTGGTAAACACAAGGGCGAATTGATTAGCCAAGTGCCATCCGATTACAAGCAATGGATGCTACGTCAGGACAATGTCTCTGAGTACCTTCGCAAGGCCTTGCAGGGCTAATTTCTCAGTGCTGCTTATGTGCTGAGGTTACTAACTTTTCTGTATAAGCGATTGCTACGGCTGACAGCACGAATGTAATGTGGATTAAGGTTTGCCACATGAGGGTCTTTTCATCATAGGATGCTGCGTTGATGAAAGTCTTGAGCAAATGAATTGATGAGATACCAATGATGGCGGTTGCTAGCTTTACCTTGAGTACGCCTGCATTGACATGCGATAACCACTCGGGTTGATCTGGGTGATTTTCTAGTTCCAGGCGGGAGACAAAGGTTTCCCATCCGCCGACGATGACCATCACCAATAGGTTGGAGATCATCACTACGTCGATCAATCCCAAAACTACCAACATGAGGGCAGTTTCAGTCATGGACTTGTCTGCCATCATGCTGATGAGATGAACCAGCTCTAACCAGAACTGCCAGACATAAACACCTTGGGCAACAATCAGGCCAATATAGAGTGGTGCCTGCAACCAGCGGGACATAAATATCCAGCGTGGTAGTGGACGTAATTTTTTATCTATATAGGTTTGCTTGTTATCGATCATGTCTGGATTTTATCCATATTTATGACATTTTTATTAGCTTCAATCACCTAGTAAAGCTAGGGGAATTACCCTCTTCTTTTATAGGCCTGCCAGCATATCAAGAGCAATACTAGTGAGCCAATGGCAGCTGGCCACCTTAAGCGCTCACGAGCCCTAGATCTCACCTCACGCATCACAAAGGTCTCGCCTTTAATCATCTCGTTGTATGACTGCTGAAATGAGGAAATCTTTTGCACTAGAAAATCATCCGTCTCGGTGTTTTCATAGCGATTGCGCGCTTCCATCTCACCAAGACGATTGAGTTCGGAGGTGTAGCGAGCTACATACCTTTGGGCATCTTGATGCATTAGCTTTTCGTTTTCGGTGAAGTAGATGTTGCGCATAGCAGGCGCATATCTCTCCACTGAATCGAATAGAGGTTGATCTGCTCGGGGATTAACAGCAAGCCAGCCGAAGGATGCTGAAGCGAGAAGCAGCAATCCCAATAGACCTGTTTTGAATAACTTTGCAGGACTCAAGCCACTCTTACGATAGACATACCCCAATAAGAATAGCGCCAGAAGCAAGCCAAACGCACAAACAATGGTCGCACCTGTAGAGGTATCAAGCCAATAGGAAGCTAACAGCCCCATTAAGGCAGCAAGACAGCCGACCATGACTCCGTACAACCATTGACGCATCGTGTCGCGAGCTAGGAGCAAGCCAATCAGCGCAGGAATAATCAGAAATGAAAATACCAGCAAGACGCCTGCAATTGCTACAGAGCTAGTAACCACTAGGCCAAATGCAGAATAAAAACAGAGGTCTGCCACCCACCCTTTTGCACCGTTTACTTTTAACCATTGTTTAGTAGTAGCAATGGCCAATAAGGCACCAATCACAATATAGAGTGCAATCACTCCATACAGATCGGCCAGGTCTACAGTAAGAACGCTACCAGTCAGAATTTGCTTGAGATGCTCAGCACCCTGCGGCGCTCTCTCAATCAGAAGAATGGCCGCTGCTGCAGAAACGATATACAGCACACCGACCAGAGCCTCTGCTGGGATTTTTTCTGGGGCAAAACGCACTAGAGATAAAAGTAGTGCTGCCGATAAGGCAAAACCAAGCGACCAACTATACGCCCCGAGTGACTGAGGCAGATGGCCCTGCATAAATGCTACTGTCGCGCCGAGTGCCGCACATTGGGCCAGGGCTAAATCAACAAAGACAACATTCTTCTTTAAAACATGTAAGCCAAATTGGCAGTGGATCGCAACCAAGATGATGCAGGCGAAAAAAGGTACTGCCAGTAACTCTAATAAATCAGTCATTTCGAATTCTTATTAAATGCAGCTAGTAAGTTTTTAATATTGTTATCCATCATTTGGATGTAATTCTTAGCGCCATCATCTCCAACAGAGGTGCTCAACACGGCGATTTGCGCGCCTGACTTTTTGGATAGGAAATCCACCTCACGATTAGGCTCTTGCGGACGCTTCACAATCACATCAATCTTATCGGCATTCATCTTAGTCAGGAGGCGTGATAGCTCGGCAGCGCTTGGTGCAACACCTGGCCTAGATTCAATAGTTCCTGCAAAGTTCAGTCGAAAACGTCTTGCAAAGTATGGCCAATTGTTATGGTACGTCAGCAGCGGCTTTCCTCTAAGAGGCTCCAACTTCTCCTGCCACTCTAGCGTCTTGCGATCTAAGCTCGCTAGAAAATCAATTCTTTGTTTCTCATAATATTTTGCATTAGGCTCATCAATACGCGCCAATGCTTCCACGATATTGCCAGTAATGACAGCTGCATTATTGGGGTCAAGCCAGTAATGTGGATTACCAGCTCCATGCGCATGGCCACCGCCACCAATGCCGCCACCCTTTACTTCTAAAAGAACAATCGCATTGGATGTGTCAACATAGGCTGCTCCACCCTTAGCTAGCTCAGGCCTACTAGTTTGGCGCAACATACGATCCAACCACAGGTCGTAATCCAAGCCTACTCTGACAACGAGGTTTGCGGTCTTTAAGCGATCTAGGTCTTGAGGTTTAGGTGCATAGTCTTCTGCTTCAGCGCCTGGTGAGACCATGGATATCACTTGAACTTTGTTGCCGCCCACGTATTCCACAAAGCTCTTTAAATCTGTCGTCGTAGTCACGACCTTAATTACGGCAAATGCCGCACTACTCATGCAAGTAGCACTTATCAAAACACCAATAAAAAAGGCGCGAAAGATCGCTCTCTCGCGCCTGAATTGAAAGATCATTTCTTAGCAGTTACCCAAACACTCTTAGGCAATACGCAATGAATGGATTTTTGAGGACCATTCATTTCTCCAACACGACAGTCCATTGCCACAGAAGCTAAGCCGTATGCATCAAGACGGTTCAGGCCTTTTTTCTGCTGCAACAACTCGATCATCGCCATTGAAGCGCTATCCATTGCTTTATTAGCATCAGCATCAGTGCCTACTGTTACAAACTCAGTTGGCGTTTCCGCTGTTGGACGTGCAGGAATGCCTTTAGCCTTAATATCTTTAGGCGTCATGCAGTGAATACCTTTTTTCACGTTCACCACTTGAGATACGCGGCAATCAGAAATCGTCGGCATCAATTTAGCGGCTGCATCAGGGCTAACACCTCTTTGCTCAACGATAAATTTGACAGTCTGGGCTTTTGCACCATCGATAGCCAAATTCAGGTCACGATCAAAACCTACAGTGATCCAGCTCTTGTCTGTTTCGATACGTGGCATATCTAACTTCTTGTTCTTGATCACTTCCACAGAAACATTAAGCTCTTTGTAGGCTGTTTCAATAGCGGTCAAGTTAACCTCACCGTTACCTTGTGCAGCATGAGAGTCACCCGACCAAAATAAAGCACCCTTGACCCAAACTGGTAGATACAAAGTTGTACCCTCAGTCATGTCACGAATATCCATATTTCCGCCAAACTCACCTGGTAATACGCTGGTGTATTGACCTGGCTCTGCTCTAGCTACACCAATAGTTCCAGGGAATGGTCGTAAAGGAATTTCGATTCCAGGAGCAAACTCTGCAACCTTGCGATTCATATCTAGGTAGAGGTATTTAACTTGTCCGTCTTGGAAGTCTTTTGGAAATTGACCAAACATGCCTGGAATATTGAAGTTCGTTCCATATGCGCGTGGCACGATGCGATTTAACTTCACCTTGAGTACATCACCAGGTTCAGCGCCTTCAACATAGATAGGACCAGTCAATGTATGTGGTCCACGTCCAGGATGATCGGTACGGAGTTTTTTCAACTCCTCAATACTCACTCCTGGGATGACCTGATTGTGCGCATGCATCATGGTTTCCATCACCACCGTATCACCTGACTTCACCTTCAGTACTGGCGGCTGTGCATTATTGAACCAGCCCCACTGGGTAGTCTCTAATGTCGCTGGGAGTAAATAGGTAGTTCCAGGGAACTGACTGGCATCAGTCTTTGATTGTGCAGCTAAAAAGCCTGAGGCTACTGTGCCGGCAACGGCCAATGCGCCAACAGCTGACAAATGAATTAATTTCTTTTTCAAGCACTTCTCCTTGATGTTTATAACTTCCAGTTGGCGCCGACACACCATCGACCACCCCTTTTTTGTATATCTAAATCAAGATTCATATTGCCACTCAAAAATTCACCGAATATTTCCGTATGAATCTTATTGGTGACAGTAGCACCAAAACTGTGCCTTAGTAAGAGCAACAATTGACTTTTAATACTTATTTGCACAAAACTGGTGAAAACACCTATCCAGTTCTTGCGCTTATCCGCACTAGTTGCACAAGAAAAAAGGACAAGGAATCCGTGATTTCCTTGCCCTTCTCTTGCCAAACTAACTACTGCTAATTTGCTGCTATTAATCCCCGACTCTTATTGGTACTTGCGGCTAAATACTTGAGTATTGCTACGCTCATTACGCTTGGTATTTTTCAATACTGCGCAGTACGACAAAATCATGATGATTGCGAGTGAGATGCCGTTGAAGTTATTGATTAGTTCCATTTGATTTCTCCTGGTGTGTATCTAAGTTAATTAATTTTTTACTTCTACTTTGTTTCTGTTTTGCTTCTATGTATTCAGAATATTGATTTACTGGCTCACGAAATGAGCTAGTAAATTTCAATTTGTTATTTGTTGTTTTTTATTCATTTCTTTATCTTTTTCTTTAGCGCACTACCGGCAGTTCATCCCACTGCGTGGTGTAGTTCGGTGATTTGTTACCTGACCGCATCTTCCAGTCTTGCTTGGTTCCAGATGCTGCGGTTTTAATAGCGGTATTACCAAAGCGACTATTGATTGAGTCCATCGCCTTCATCAGTCCAGCGGATTTGCCTTTAACTTCCATGTCATCAAATAGCGATTGCTGCATCGTGGGTTTATCAGCCAAGAGATTGAGAATGACGCCCGCTTTTTTGTACTTAAAGCCGGTCTTGTAGATTTGCTTCAAGCCTTTTAATGCGGCGGTAGTCAGCGTTAAGGTGTTATCGCTCGGATCGCTCAGTACTACTGTGATACTTTGATGATGTTGTGGCTCAAACGGTTTATGTGGATTGGTTTGTACAAAGATAGTGAGCGCGCCCGTAACGGACTTCTGGCTTCTGAGTTTTTCTGCACCCCTGGCAGCATGGGTAGCTACAGACTCAGCCAACTCTTCCATGGAGGTCACTGGCTTACCAAAACTTCTTGAAGAAATAATCTGTTGCTTAGCTGGCGCTACCTCTTCGAGCTGCAAGCAAGATACGCCGCGCAACTCATAGCAAATGCGCTCAATCACTACGCCAAACTGTTGGCGCATGGCTTGTGGTGAGACTTGTACCAAATCAAATACGCTGTTGATCTTGAGCTCTTTGAGCTTCTTAGCAGTCTTGCCCCCAATACCCCACACCTCACCTACCGCTGTCTCTGCCATCCACTGATAGAGCATGGCTTTTGGCATGGAGCTGATGTCACATACGCCAGCAAACTGAGGATTCTTTTTGGCTAAGTGGTTGGCTAGCTTAGCGAGTGTCTTGCTAGCGCCAATGCCAACACATACTGGCAAACCTGTCGTGTCTTTAACGTCTTGCTTGATGATTTGACCCAAGTTAGTGGGGTCAGCGTATTGTTTGAGTACTGTCTCGATTTGCAGAAAGCTCTCATCAATACTGTAGACCTCTAAATTGGGCGTGAACTTTCTTAAGACTTCTACTACCCTGCTACTCATATCGCCATACAGGGTGTAGTTTGATGAATAGGCCTGGATACCGTGCTCCTTAGCCAGATCCTTCATCTGAAACCAGGGTGTACCCATCTTCACACCCAGCGCTTTGACTTCAGCACTACGTGCTACTGCACAGCCATCGTTATTTGACAGCACCACCATCGGTACATCTTCTAACTTGGGAGCAAATACACGCTCGCAAGATACGTAGAAGTTGTTCACATCGACGAGTGCGAAGAGTTGATTAGTTTGGCCGGTTTGGTTCATGCGGATCTACCGTTTCTGCT
>JBJOEU010000033.1:0-9808 GCA_046049115.1 Pseudomonadota bacterium | reverse complement strand
GTAATAGACCATGGCTACAAAGAAGTCTCCAGCAAAAAAGAAAGTAGCTACTAAGGTGGTAAAAAAAGCCCCTGCAAAGAAAGCCGTTAAAAAAGTTGCCGCCAAGAAAGTGGTAGCAAAAAAGGCCGTAAAGAAGGTAGTGAAAAAACTAGCAGTCAAAAAGCCGGTCGCCAAAAAAGCGATTGCAAAAAAACCCGTTGCTAAGAAAACGGTTAAAAAGGTAGCGGCGAAGAAGCCGGCTGCCAAAAAGCCGGCCCCAAAGAAAACTGCCAAGAAATCTCCTAAAGCAGCTGCGCCCAAGAAATTGAAAGTCGATCAGTACGGACTCGAGGAAGATGATGAGTTCTACGGCTTGTACTTTGCTAAATCAACTAACAAGGGTTTAGTTGAGGTAAAACCTTGCACCTTCTCGCTAATGTATTGGTGGAAAGGCTTGCTTGGCTACCCTGACATGATTGAAATCTCTAAAGATAGCAATACTGCAATGTTGCAGTTTGAGTCTACTTTTGGCGGCGGTGATTCTGGTGAGACAGAGTTGACAGAAAAAGATGTGTTCGATGTTGACCATATCATTGAAATCGACGAACAAGAGCAGTTGGTTTCTCTCTACTCTTACGTTCCTATTCCTGTTCCAGAAAAGCTAATTGGTGCATTAGGCCTCTCTATTTTGAACATCAATCCAGAAACCCGTTATGGCAGTCTAGAGATTTGCTCTACTGATAACGAAGAAGGTGCGAATGAGCACTTCCTACGCTATCGTGCAGCCACTTATTTGCGTGGCGTGAAATCTGGCAAGGTTGAGGCTATTGAAAGCATGGTCACCAATGGCTCAGAGTTTTTTGGTCTGGCTTTAGATGCAATGTGCGTCAATAAATCGATTAAGAAATGGCTACTCAGCTAAGCAGTCATTAATTAGTAGGTATTGCACACAAAAATGTAGGTCATAGGAAAGCGGTCGTTCACTGTTTTACGAGTTTCGACAATAGTGGCGCCTCGCTTTCCTAGTTTTTTGCACTCCTCTACTGCGGCTGCTTGAGCCTCAGTATCTTTGGCGGATTTAGGGGCATGCACCCCAACAGTTCCATCAGACTGTCGATAGACTCCAAACTCGCTTGGCGGTGTTGCGCAGGCCATCATAGCTATTGAAATAGTGAACGCTAGAGCAATGGATTTCATTTATAAGCAACCCGATCGAGCAATCTTTGGGCGGCAATTTTTGAATGGACCCAACATTTTGAGGCCTTCATTTTCAATTTTGACTGACTTCACTACAGGCCACTCATTATTGCCATTGGCAAAATACTCTTGTGCAGAGTCACTCGCCAAGTATTCAAGAAATTGTTTTGCAGCCTGCGGATGTGGCGCACTCTTAGCAACCCCACCCCCCGCAACGTTAATGTGCACTCCAGTTGTCTGTTGATTGGGCCAAATAAATCCAATCTTAGAAACAATAGCCTGATCTTCTGGCTTAGTTGAGCGTAAGAGCCTGACCAAGTAATAAGAATTTGTTAAAGCTACACCGCATTCGCCTGAGGCTACCGCCTTGATTTGATCGGTATCGCCACCCCTCGGAGGGCGAGCCATATTGGCCACCATACCCTTTGCCCACTCCTGGGTAGCAGCCTCTCCACGACGCTCAATCATGGCGCCAATTAATGACAACATGTAGGGATGGGCACCTGAGCGCGTGCACACTTTACCCTTATTCATAGGTTCAGCTAACTTCTCATAGGTGTCAACATCTTGTGGATTTACTTTTGCTTTGTTGTAGACCACGAGACGTGCCCTGGTTGAAAAGCCAAACCAAGTTGATCCCTCTGGCTCAGACTGAGAGCGCAAGTTTGTTGGGATACGGCTCTCTAGGTATTTTGACTGTATTGGCTTAAAGAAACCATCAATTTGAGCGCGCCACAATCGAGCTGCATCCACCATCAAAATCACATCTGCCGGACTATTAGCGCCTTCGCTTTTCAATCTCTCCGCTAAAGCATTGTCATCAGCTTCAATACGATTGATCTTGATGCCTGTCTTTTTAGTGAAGTCACTATAGAGCGCCTCATCAGTTTGATAGTGACGGGCTGAGTAGAGATTGAGTTCTTTGGCTTCCTGAGCATGCAAGGGTAAAACCAAAAAGGCACTCAACAACAATACAGAGTTGCCTAGGAATTTTCTTATTAGTGGGTTTGTCATTGCCGTATTTGCGATCAGAATTGGATTTAATCCAATGTATCACAAATACGAATGATTATCAATTAGGACTTGGAAATAACCCTTGAAAGCAGTAGAACTGGAAAAAGCCCAACCAAAACAATGGTTAAGGAAGGCAAAGCTAATTCAGCAAGGCGCTCATCTGCTGCCAGCTGATAAGTTGCAACAGCCAGGGTATCGAAGTTAAATGGGCGCAATAAGAGTGTTGCAGGCAATTCTTTCATGACATCCACAAAGACAAAGAGCCCCGCAGTAATCAGGCTGCGCTTAAGTAGGGGTACATGAACCCGCTTCAAAATCTGCAGCCTAGAAAGCCCCAAGAGTGCCGCTGAAGCGTCCATAGAGGGTGTGATGCGCACCAGACCCGCTTCTACACTCTGCAAACTAGAAGAAAGAAAGCGGACTAGGTATGCATAGATCAGCACCAACATGCTGGCAGACATCCACCAAGCAAGCTGAAAGATTTCTAGAAAAGAAAGGATGCCAATGGCTAAGACCGCACCAGGTAGAGCATAACCAAAACCTAGTAATCGATTAACCCAACTTAAACGTGGGTTCATTCTTACAGAGTAAGCAAAAAATATGGCAAGCGCGACAGAGATCAGCGCCGTCAAAA
Source organism: Pseudomonadota bacterium (assembly GCA_046049115.1). Classification (GTDB taxonomy): domain Bacteria; phylum Pseudomonadota; class Gammaproteobacteria; order Burkholderiales; family Burkholderiaceae; genus Polynucleobacter. The sequence continues at coordinate 6,984 of JBJOEU010000033.1, read as the reverse complement.
TTGAAACTAATAGAGAGTTACTCAACCAATCTAGATATCGGATATCGATTGTGAGGCCTTGCTTGAAGACCAATTGTAGAAGTGCAAATGCTGGTATCAAAAATCCGCATAAGAGCGTAGTGCCACAAAATGCAAATGCAAAAAAAGCTTTCTTACCTTGAAGAGATTTGGCAAGCGGCTTACCCCGAGTTGCAGAGGCATAACGTAATTTTGAGCGACTACTTTGCTCAATGAAGAAAATCAGTAAGACAAAACTTAAGAGGCCCAAGGCAAGCTGCACAGCTGCTACTCGATCTCCAAATGAGAGCCAGGCCTTAAAGATGCCGGTTGCAAAAGTCTGAACGCCAAAGTAGGAGACGGCGCCAAAATCAGCCAGCACTTCCATGAGTGCAAGGGCCATACCCGCAAAGATGGCTGGTCTTGCCATGGGTAATACCAATTTTATAAAACCCTGAAGCGGGCTGTAGCCCAGTGTCTCTGAAACCTCAATCAATCGACCACTGCGTTCTAAGAATGCCGTGCGAGTAATGAGGTAAACATAAGGAAAGAGGCAGAATGAGAAAGACCAAATAGCGCCACTCAAGGATCTCGGATCCGGAAAGAACCAGAGGGTATCAACTCCTAGTGCAGCGCGCAGCGTACTCTGTATCGGACCTGAAAACTGCAAGAGATCAACAAAGAGGTAAGCCATGACATAAGTAGGCACTGCCAAAGGCAGAATGAGAGCCCACTCAAATATCTTCTTGCCCGGAAAATCATAGCTCGCAATGATCCAAGCATTACCCACCCCAAGGATAAAGACCCCCACTCCGACACCAACAATTAGTACTAGGGTCGAGGCAATATATCCGCCCAGTACAAAGTTCCACAAATGACTGAGGGTGCCGGTAGCTAATAACTCCTTACCGGGGAATAGGAAGGGTGCTGCCAAGCCAAAGAGGGGCAAAAATAACAGCAGGGCAAGTGGCACCACAATACGATTCATGAAATCGGCAATCCGTTTAGACTCTAGCTATGTATTAAACCACTAGCATTAATGAGAAAATTATAGAGATGAACTCTGCTCGCACCCTGCTTTCGATTCAAGCACTGGAAATCGACTACCCCAGTCGAGATGGTCAAGGTCGTGTTACTGCGGTTAAAGACCTCAATCTCGATCTAGCTCAAGGTGAGATTGGTTGCTTATTGGGCTCATCTGGCTGTGGTAAATCCACCGTCTTAAGAGCAATTTGTGGATTTGAGCCCGTAAAAGCTGGAAAAATCCTCCTACGTGATCAAGTGGTGAGCTCAGCATCCTTTCATCTCCCGCCGAACCAAAGAAAAGTTGGCATGGTCTTTCAGGACTTCGCCCTCTTCCCCCATCTCAGTGTTTTAGAGAATATCGCCTTTGGCTTGCAACACCTTTCAAGTAATGAAAGGGTTACAGTGGCCTTGGAGTGGCTTAAGCGGGTCTCTCTCGCGGATAAGGCCGATGCATATCCTCATGAGCTCAGTGGCGGCCAACAACAGCGTGTGGCACTAGCTAGGGCAATGGCACCAGAGCCAGACTTAATTTTGCTGGATGAGCCCTTCTCGAGCTTAGATATTGAACTCAGAGAGCGTCTTGCAGGCGAGATGCGAGAAATCCTCAAATCAAATAACATCACCGCCCTCTTGGTCACGCATGATCAATTTGAAGCCTTCGCCATTGCCGACAAGGTTGGTGTCATGACGGATGGCAAAGTACTTCAATGGGATATCCCCTACGAGCTGTATCACAAGCCAGCCAATCGCTATATTGCCGATTTTATTGGTCGTGGGGTATTTCTAAAAGGTGTTGTTCAAGCCAATAACAAAGTCAGAATTGAATTAGGCGAGCTCGACCTAGAGGAAGATCGCAGTGCAGAAGTTGGAAAAGAAATTGATGTGCTTTTGCGCGCTGATGATATCCAGCATGATGACCACAGCACTCTGTTAGCAGAGGTTGTGCGCAAGACCTTCAGAGGGGCTGACTTCCTATACACCCTCAAACTTGCTTCAGGCATTGAAATTTTTGCTTTTGTACCTAGCCACCATGATCATGCAATTGGTGAAAAGATTGGTATACACCTGGTAGCCGATCACGTAGTCACATTTAGCGAATGAGTCGATTCACCAAGAAAAGCACCTTCATTTCCCTCTCAGCGGAAAGCACTCTTTTCAGATACATTGTGGTTTTGCCACTGTAGGATCTTTTGGAAATTGAACGTGCTACCGAATTTAGAGTTAGAGCGCCTAAACGGCAATAAAGAACAAACCTCTGACTACGCAGACAAAGTTCTACTGATAGTCAATGTAGCTAGTCAGTGCGGCTTTACCTCCCAGTACAAAGAGTTACAAGCTCTATATGACGAGTTCCATACTCAGGGCTTAGAAATTCTTGCCTTTCCATGTAACCAATTTGGCGGCCAAGAGCCCGGTTCACCTGAGCAGATCCAAGCATTTTGCAGTACCCGGTTTGGGGTCACCTTTCCCGTTTTTCAAAAAACGGATGTCAATGGCGCCAACACCCACCCCCTCTTTGCATATCTCAAAACAGCTGCTCCAGGCTTGCTTGGGACTGAAGCGATTAAGTGGAATTTCACAAAATTCCTAGTAAATCGTGATGGGCTTCCAGTAAAACGATTTGCGTCAGCTAGCGCACCCGCGAGCATTAGTGCGGATATTAAAAAACTACTTTAATTAATAAAGAATATTGATATATGAATGACGGCATCCCACTCTCAGAAGTAATACGCAAACGCATTAAAGCTAAAAAAGCGCGATTCCATGCAAACGACAATATCTCTGCATTCATTCAGCCTGGGGAGCTCGATGGCTTGGTAGAAGAGGTTGCAGTCAAAATGCAGGCTGTCCTAGAGAGTCTAGTGATTGATACGAAAAGTGACCACAATACTCAAAATACAAGTAAGCGTGTGGCCAAAATGTTTGTCAATGAGGTATTTAATGGCCGCTACGTAGAGCAACCCTCGCTAACTAAATTTCCTAATGTTAGCCATCTCAATGAGTTGATGATCATTGGCCCCATTACTGTTAGAAGCGCTTGCTCCCATCATCTATGCCCGATTATGGGCAGGGTATGGATTGGGATACTGCCGGATAAGAACTCCGCTCTCATTGGCCTCTCCAAATACTCTCGTCTGACTGAGTGGGTGATGTGTAGGCCGCAAATTCAGGAAGAGGCGGTTGTAGAACTGGCTGACATGATTGAGAAGAAAGTCAAACCTACTGGCGTTGCTATCGTGATGGATGCTGATCATTTTTGCATGCAGTGGCGAGGCGTCAAGGATTCCGATTCCAAAATGATTAATAGCGTGATGCGAGGATCCTTCTTAAAGGATTCGAATTTACGTCGTGAATTTTTATCACTGATTGCGCGCACTTAAAACAGTGAAAGAGAGCATCGAATGACATCAACGGCCTGCATCGAATTAAAAGATCTCCAATTGAACACCCAAATTGGGACCTATGCGCCTGGTGCTACCATCCCCGATCAACATCTATTGAATCTGACTTTATGGATTAACCCCGAGCTGATTTTGATCTCAGAAGATCTCATGAGTCGGGTGTTTGATTACGATCCCCTCGTGCTTGAAATCGATCGCCTAGCTGCCGATCGGCATTACGAGACTCAAGAAAGATTGCTTACCAGGATAGTTGAGGCATGCGCTCACTATTCGGAAATTGAGTCCCTAGAAATTAGCCTTGGCAAAACGCCCGTGAGAGAGAACTCAGGCATATTGGGTGTCAAGCTATATGTTGATGAAAGCAGCCTTGCTAGTATAAGAATAACGCTGGTTTAGAGGCTTAAGCTTCTTCCTCAAGAGCATCGACGAGATGGTCATACTTTAGAAAATTTTCACGATGTCTTCTGTAGTACAAAAGGCCTTCACTCAGGCTAGCTACAGTAGCGCCTTGTTCGCGCATCTTATCCCAGAGATTCCAGTCCTCTTGCGGATGAATGCCATCGGCATATCTTTCCTTGTAACCCACTTGTTGACCCAGTGAGGTTCGGTACATCATTGAGCCATGGTGCTTACCTTCACGATCCCAGTAGAGATCTCCTTGATGAGATCTGGTCTCGCCAGGAACACGGTCATGGATCTCTTCTTTTAACTCGCCAGTAACCACAATGTCATAAGTAACGATATCTGCATCAGCATTCGAAAGCAGCTCAATTGCATCGGATCTGAGCCAATTGTCAGCCCCAATGAATAGAACGTATTCAGTGTTAATTCCCATAAGTACATCATGAAAGTTATCTACAGTGCCTAAATTCTGAGGTCTGAGAATATATTCAATATCGGGGTATAGCTTGGGTAAGTGACTGCAGTCATGCGCCCCGTCATCAACAAATAAAATTCTGGCAGGGGCTTTTGTTTGAGATAGCAAGGACTCAATGCAGTGGGCTGCAAGATGGCCGTACTTATAAGAGGCGATAACGACAGTAATCATATTGCTGGGCATTAGAACACGAAAGTATGATGTCTGAATGAAGCCCTGCTTTAAACCCCATACAATAGCCGTATGTTGATACAAATCGCCAACCTACTCCTCCAAGTTCTCGTGAGCATTATTGCGGGAGCATGTCTTCTGAGATGCTATCTCCAGTGGCTCGCATTTAATCTGGGATCAGGTCAGAGCAGAACCATTGGTGCTTACGTACTACCACTGAGCAATTGGATCGTGATCCCACTTCGCAAGGTCATCCCCAGCGTTGGTCGCCTTGATGTCGCTAGCCTGTTAGCCGCCTACCTACTAGTTGCAGTCAAGACAGCAATCCTGTTGTTGCTCTCAGGAGTAGCTCTGACCAACATCTCGTGGCTTTTACTGGCCTTGATTGACTTGGTGGATCTGATCATTTCGGGGTTGGTAGGCCTGGTCTTTGCAAGCGTGATTCTCTCTTGGGTTAGTGCTGGCTCCCAGATTCAATACTTGGTCTCGCTACTGGTTGAGCCTCTGCTGGCGCCAATCAGAAAAGCAATGCCCAACTTTGGAGCTCTAGATTTATCACCCCTAGTACTGCTACTCATCTTACAAGTTTTGCAGATTGTGGTGAGCAATCTGAGGTGATTAACTAGGTCTAGTTAGTCTCAAGATGCTCCAAGATGACTTTGATGAAGTGTGCGCCATAACGCTCTAGCTTAGCTTGCCCGACTCCACCAATACGACTGAATTGATCCAAAGTGGTTGGTGTCGATTTCACCATCTCCAGCAAAGTACTGTCATGAAAAATGACATAGGGTGGCACTCCCTGTTCGCGCGCTAGCTCAGTACGCTGAGCCTTGAGTGCCTCCCACAGTTTTTCATCTGCAATATTGCTAAAGGGATGTGTAGAGCCCTTTCCTGTCCCAGACTTTGTAGTTTTACTCTTGGAGTAGGCCGCTTCTTTTCTTAGCCAAACTTCTTGTTCTCCACGTAGCACCGGCAATGCAACGCTATCCACCAACTTTAAGCCACCATGCAGTTCAATATCTGCATCTAAATATCCGCCTGCTACTAATTGACGGTAGATGCTATTCCATTGAGCCTGATTCAGTTCTGCACCAATACCAAATGTACTCACCTGCTCATGAAAATATTGCTTTACTCTTGGAGTCACTTTGCCCAACAGCACGTCAATTAAGTGGGTTACACCAAAGCGTTGCCCTGTGCGGTATACACATGACAATGCTTTTTGAACTTCTTGTGTTGCATTCCAAGTTGCTACTGGTTCCAGGCAGTTATCACAAGTACCGCAACTACCCGCATGCACCTCCCCAAAGTAGCGCAGGATTGTTTGATGACGGCAAGTCGTAGATTCGCAATAGCCCAGCAAAGCATTGAGTTTTTGGCGCTCTACTCTCTTGCGATCTTCAGAAGCTTCGCCAGAATCCACCATTTGCCGCAAGCTCACTACATCCCCAAATCCGTAAGCCATCCAGGCATTAGCTGGCAAGCCATCACGTCCTGCTCGGCCAGTTTCTTGGTAGTAGCCTTCCATACTTTTGGGTAGATCTAGATGGGCTACAAAGCGAACGTTCGGCTTATCTATCCCCATACCAAAGGCTACTGTTGCGACCATGATGACACCCTCTTCACGCAAGAAGCGTTTTTGATTGGCGCTGCGTGTTTCCACGCTAAGACCTGCGTGATACGGCATGGCATCCCACCCGCGGTCTTGTAACCATTGCGCAGTCTCTTCTACACTGCGACGCGATAGGCAGTAAATAATTCCAGAGTCATCAGCATGCTCAGCATCTAAAAAGTGTTCTAACTGTTGCTTGGCACTCTGCTTTTGTAGAACTCGATATTTAATATTGGGGCGATCAAAACTAGAAACAAACTGTTCGGCAGATTCTAGCGAAAGACGTTCCACAATTTCTGCACGGGTTGGTGCATCGGCAGTAGCTGTTAACGCGATGCGGGGAATCTTCGGAAAGCGCTCGTGCAAAACGGTGAGCTGGCGATATTCCGGACGGAAATCATGACCCCATTGCGAAACGCAGTGAGCCTCATCAATAGCAAACAAGGCAATTCCAGGGCCTATATTCAGCCTGTCGAGTATGGATAGAAAACTAGAACTCATCAGACGCTCTGGCGCTACGTAGATCAAGTCAATATCTCCAGCCAGCAATTGACTGGTCACTTTCTGAGATGTCACTGCGTCCAGACTGGAGTTGAGAAATGAAGCCTTCACACCTAGCTGGGTTAAGGCATCGACTTGATCTTGCATCAGTGCAATTAAAGGGGAAACTACTACCCCTACACCACGACGAACCAGTGAGGGAATCTGATAGCACAGCGACTTACCGGCGCCAGTGGGCATGAGGACCAAAGCATCACCACCAGCAACTACATGTTCAACAATAGATGCCTGCGCACCTCGAAATTGATCAAAGCCAAAAACATCATGAAGTACTTGCTGACTCGATTGCAACAGTAATACTCCTTTGAAATAAAAAGCCCCACGTCATGGCGGGGCTT
>JBJOEU010000032.1:0-8731 GCA_046049115.1 Pseudomonadota bacterium | reverse complement strand
GGCTTTGCGCCTCACTGAGTGCCTCTTGAAACTTCGTGGTTAATTTATCTATTCTCATTTTTAAGTCCTATCCACTCTATCTATTTTTATGCGTTTATACCTATAGAATATAGGGGCATTCTGCAAAATTTCAAGTCTGTTAGACCTCTTTTTTAAGCGAATTGATCCCTATTTTGACCTGGCTTGTTTACCTCCTAGAGTGCTCTGATGGTAGCTATTACGCTGGCATTACAAACCGCCTAGAACATCGTTTAGCAGCCCATAATTCAGGGGAAGGCGCTCGTTATACGAGGGCTCGCAGACCAGTGATCCTCTTAGCAAGCCAAGAGCACCCGGATCGATCTGAGGCATCCAAAGCGGAGGCTAAATTGAAGAAACTACCCAGATCAGAAAAACTGGGATTTTTTAAAGCCTAGGCTTTTAGTGAGTGTTTACGCAATATCTTTGATTGCCAAAGGAATCACCTGACTCTTGAAGCTTCCAGCCAGTGCTTTCTTGAGGATCTTGTAAATGTCTAGATCGAACTCAGCCTCTCCCGAATCGGCCAACTCATAGAGCTCTTCTTCGTTGATCGCCGTACCTAAATAACGCCAACGGTCCACTACGTGCATGTGGCCTGCCTCTTTTACTGCCACCGGCCCAGGATATGGCCAGACTTGAACCTGAAACAATTCCAGAGCAGTTTTGAGCTGAAGATTATGCAGGTCGATAGGTGAGCCCCCAATACAGGCTCCACCGCATTGCTTTACTTGATAACCAAAGCAAGCTTTGCCCTCAATCCGTTTCTCCAAACCTAGTAGCGCTTCACAGAGGCGATATTTTTTTGCAATCGCTTTGAGGTAAGCGTTGGCCTCTCGCTTGCTATAAAACAAGCCAAACAAGTTTTCTTGAATACCAGGATCCAGTTCACGATGTCCCACTAGATGAGGGGTGAGCACACCATCCTCAGCAAGCTCCAATTTCCAAGCGCAGAGATCCTTTGAGCGGCGTAATTTGACGTTCATGCTAGGCATACGCTCTTTAATGAGTCGCGATTCTAAAATTAATGCGCCCAACTCTCCGCTAGTCTCAATCCAATCAATATCTCTGACTTGCATCGAGAGCTTCATTTCTTTGCGCTGGGTGAGTGCCCCTTGAAAATGACCCATCACCCTGCTACGTAGAGAAATACTTTTACCGATATATAGCGGGATTTGGCTCTCGCCATAAAAAATATAACAACCTGGCTTTTCTGGAATCGAGTCCACCAGTGCTTTATCAATATTCGGTGGCAAGCTTGGATTACCAATGAGTTGATTGACTGCTTTGAGAAGCGCCTCACGCCCGAGCTTTTCTTCGCACACTCGCCAGAACTGAAGCAATAAATCAGCATCACCTAATGCACGGTGCCGCGCGCTAATTTTGAGGCGGTGGGCTCCAATGATGGTGTCGAGATTATGTCTCGCCTGATCAGGAAATAGTAAACGGGAGAGCTTTACAGTACAGAGTACTTTGGGCTTAAAGTCGATGCCCGCACGTTTGAATGATGCCTTCAAAAATCCATAATCAAAACGGGCGTTGTGGGCTATGAAAATCTTACCCTCGAGCTCGCGAGCAATCTCTGTCGCTAGGCCCTCAAAGGCGGGCTGCTGACTCACCATCTCGGGTCTAATGCCCGTCAAACTTTGGATGTTCTGTGGAATAAATGTCTGGGGATTGATGAGGCTTTCCCAAATCTCTACCTGATCATGAATCAGTGATTTGATGCCAACTTCTGTAATGCGATCTCTCTCGAAATTTGAGCCCGTAGTCTCAATATCAACAAATGCTAACGGAGGATATTCAAAATCACTTGATGACATGAGATTTGGAGGATTACTGCTTACCTTGAGACTTGTTGCTGACCTGATTTTTGTAAGTAGTCACCAAAACTAAAAATGGAGTTGGGTCCCAAAGGTACATCCTCTACCTTCTTAAACGGCGCCTTAATTACCCTCTGTACTTCCCCCTTGGAAGGCTTTTCAACTCTGAAGTCGGGGTAAACAAAAGCCTGACGCTCTGGAGCGGTTTTGGCTTCGCTAAAACGCGGTACGTAATCCTTGATGGCATCGGAGAGGTTCACATTAGCCATACAACTGAGCATATACGTCTCCAAAGACTGGTAAAGCTCACTAGCAATATCGCAAGCCTCAACTTTGCGCTTTTTGATGTAATTCATTGCCAGAACAACATCTTTGATGGTGACCATGCGAGGATCTTGCAGCAGCGTGTAACCCCCATTACGGCCTTTTGTGCCCTTGACAATGCCAGCTGCACGCAACGCACTCAGCAGTAGTTCAATTCTGCTTACCGATAATTTCTGGCGCTGAGCTAACTCTAAGCCCGTAACTGGTTGAACGCCGTTGGAATGGGATGCAATATCGACCAGGGTATTTAGGGCGGCTTTTACTGCTGTATTAACGTTCATGATGGATTTAGCAAATATGTTGAATTAAACGAAGTATCGGGTTGAATCTCTATTTCTGCAGAGGGCTGATTTTTAACCCTCTTGAACTCATGGTTGTAGTTAACTGTGTTTAACCCAAGTAAGGCCTGAGCTCAGCGATCAGATTTTTAAATTGCTCACGCCTAAGAAACTGCCCAACCTCAACCCTCTGGCCCGTCTGCTCAACAAAAAACACTTTTTGATGCTCATCCGGATGAGATAGCCTGACCCAGCGAGTATTAAATTCAGTTACCGACTCTTTGTAGGCAATAAACTTCTTGACCAGCAAGCGGGTGCCGCTGATTTCTATCTCCTCATAATCCAGAGCATGTCGGCAATAGATCAAAAAGCCAGCGGTGACTGCGGTTAACTCTATTGCTGTAAAAATCAGAATAATTTTTACGCCCGCTAACAAAAAACCAGTAGCTACAGTTAATGAAAGACAAACCAAGGCGATATAAAACTTGAGCAATTGACCCGGGGTCAATGCGCAATTTCGCCTCATTTTCCAGATTTTCATTTTTTATATGTAAATCTCAGTAAGGCTAATGATCTAGTGCTTCAGGGGCTGAGACTGGGATTGCTTGGCTTTTTCTAGCTGATCGGCACTACGCTGCTGAAAATCAACCATGGAGTGGTAGCCCATTTGGTAGCAAGGGCAATGTTTGCCCAAAATCCAGCGTGCCAGCTTGACCCGTAACTTTTGAATCATTTTTTATTCTCCTGTGAATACTGCATATTTTGGCCGAAATCCGAGATTGCTGCTGGACACGGTGCCATTTCGAGCGCTCAGCAAACTAAACGCAAATCCTTTAAATTAAACACATGACAACATCCTCTTTTCCAGCTCGCTGGATCCCTCTTTTTCCCCTGGGGACCACTCTCTTCCCAGGCGGCGTAATCGCCCTCAAAATCTTTGAAGCGCGTTATTTGGACATGATGAAGCGTTGCCTGCGTGATGACACTCCTTTTGGAGTTATCAGCATTCTGGATAACAAGCCAGTTGAGTCAAATGCTGATGCAACTGCTAACTTTTCAAATATTGGCACCTTAGCAAAACTAGAAGAGTTTGATCCAATTCAGCCCGCTCTCTACATGACCAAGTCTTATGGAACACAACGCTTCAAAGTGCTCAATATCAAGCAAGAGGCTGATGGTTTGTGGATGGGGCAAATTGAACTAATGGATGCTGATCCAGAGATGCCACTAGCAAAAGAACATGAAAAAGTAGCCTCGCTTTTGAATGAAATCATCTCTGTTATCAAAAACGAAGATTTACTGGGCGAAGATGCCTTCAAAATGCCGATGAACCAAGATGATTGTGGCTGGGTATCTAACCGATTGGCTGAGCTTTTGCCACTTCCTCCGGCACAAAAGAACCACTTGCTTGCCCAAAGCAACCCCAGAATCCGGCTCGATTTAATTTCCGAAATCATTGAGGATGATGGCTTACGCAATATCGTGATTCATTAACAAGATGATTGATGAACTCATTCGTCAGTCAATTCGAGAAATGGTGGGGGGTGGTGGTCCACCTGTAGCATTTCTGGAACCCCCTGGTGATAGAGGCTTGTTTGGACCGGAGTCTGTTGCCTGGAAGGTACATGCAGATTTCATTTCCATGATGATCGGTGGTATCAGCTCGCTGGTACTGCAAGCCCTTCACCCAAAAGCGCTTGCTGGCGTATGGGATCATTCCAGCTTCAGACAAGACCTTAAAGGTAGATTAGGTAGAACAGCGTTCTTTATTGCCGCAACCACCTATGGCTCCCAGGATATGGCGGATAAGGCCATCAATCGCGTAAATCAAATTCATCAAAAGGTCACCGGGTTTGATGAATTCAATCAACCCTACAGGGCCGATGATCCCGAACTACTCGCATGGGTTCACTTAACGGAAACTCGCAGTTTTATGTGCTCTTATGAGCCATACCGCAGTGAAGCTCTAAGCACAAAACAAAAAGACCAGTACTTTACAGAAATGAAAATGCTTGGGGAGAGACTAGGAGCGATTGATCTGCCTAATACCTATGCCGGTTCGGAGCAAGCCATCAGACAATATATCCCCCAACTGCACTATGGGGAGAGAGCTAAAAGCATTATCGGGATGCTAGATCACTTTCCCAGCAATCTCAGCGCCAAACCTTTTGTAAGAATGATTAGTCGAGCAGGTTTTCTGAATTTGCCTGATTGGGCATATCCGATTATCCAAAGACCCCAACCAAGCCGGCTAGAGCGCATGGCCGTGCAATCCGCTATTCGACTACTGGCAATTCCCGTGAGAGAAGCGCTAAAAGATGGCGTAGCTGCTCACTCCCTCCGTAGAGTGTACGGATCATCTAAATAAAAAGGCAATCATGATTACAAATTATCTTATTTCTGGCATGGTAGGAATCATGCTTTTTTTCACTGTCGTGGTGGCTCCGACCGTATTTAAGGTGTTGCCCGTAGAGTGGTCCAGCAAATATGTGAGAAATTTTTTTCCAAAATACTATGCCACCCTTGGGCTACTGACCTCAGTTGCCGCATTTACTGAGCAAGATTCAGTCAGCAGGATTTATCTCATCGCCTGTGCGGCACTATTTGCCTTCACCTTATTTTTTCTCACAGGAAAAATCAATGCTGCAAAAGATGAAGGCAAGAACAAGCAGTTTCATATTCTGCACGGCTTAAGCGTTGTCATTAATCTCGCCCAACTTGGCATATTTATTTTCTTGCTGACTAAATAATCATGAAACTTATTTATCAATTAATGGGGGTCAGTCTTTTTATGGCCATCGCTTTACCGTTACAAGCTCAAGCAGTCAACCCAGGAAAATTTATTCATGACTACAAAGAGTCGTGCACAAAGCAGCAGGCCCAGCTACATATAAAAGTAAAAGGAGTATCCGCTGATTCATTCGGCGAGTACTGCGATTGCACCACCCGTCAATTAATGAGCAGTCTTAGCGCAGATCAAATGAAAGAGCTCAACCAAGGTGGGGCTCGCCCAAATTGGCTCAAGGCAACAGAACAATCTGCCAGCAAAGCTTGTATTAGAGAGGGTCCTGGGATTCGGGTTTAGGGCTTGTAGATTCAGAATCAGTAGATTGGCTTTTTGCTGACAGCAGCGGTGGCGCACTCATTTTCTCGCCATCCCACACTTGGCCACACCAGCATTCTCCTGCCTCACTAATAATGCAAACCCCTGAGCCGCAGCAACGTTTATCGGGTGCTTTCATAATCAACCTCTTAGTTCTGAACAATTCATAATGCAGTCTATTCTAGGGTTTTTATTCAAATAACGTGCAACCCCAGCTTTATTAGCAAAAAATGCAAAGTCCCTTATTCACCCCTCCAGAATCATCTGACCCAATCTGCCTATTGGAGCGGGATGGTCGCGCTGAGTACTCCAGTCATTTTTTTAGTGCGGATGAATCTAATCATTTTTTTGAAAGACTGCAGCACTCCCTTTCTTGGAAAGCAGACCAAATCAACATGTTTGGAAAGTTGGTAACCACCGCGAGAAAAGTTGCCTGGGTGGGAGACCCCCAATGCCGCTATACCTACTCTGGTATCGAAAAAATTCCTCAGGACTGGACGGAAGAGTTGCTTCAAATCAAGCATCAACTTGAAGAAGAGATCGGCTACAGCTATAACTCCTGCTTACTCAATCTGTATCACAATGGCGATGAAGGTATGGGTTGGCATAGCGATAACGAAAAAGAGTTGGATAGCGCAACTCCTATTGCATCAATCAGCTTGGGTGCTACACGTAAATTTGCATTTCGTCACAAGCAGGATAAAACGACTGTATCAGCATTTCTTGAGCACGGTAGCCTTCTCATGATGCATGCCCCTGTTCAAGATTACTGGCATCACAGTCTTCTCAAAACCAAAACAGTCACGAGTCCCCGAATCAATCTCACCTTTCGAAAAATACTTCCCAAAATATGAATAGCACCGAGGCAATCAAGCAGATAGCGGTCATTGGCGCAGGAATTGCGGGCCTTGCATGTGCAAGAGAGCTACAGTCATACGGAATATCAGTCGATGTTTTTGAAAAGAGTCGCGGTCCTAGCGGGCGCATGAGTACGCGTCGCACGCAAGACTGGTCTGCTGATCATGGCGCCCAATACTTTACTGCTAGGAATCCTCGCTTTATTCAGGAAGTGCAAAGCTGGATAGAGGCCGGTACTGCTGCTATTTGGAAGCCGAAACTCAAGGTATATGAAGCTAATACCTGGCGTGAAAGTCACTCACAAGATATCCGCTATGTTGGCACTCCTTATATGAACTCTCCAGGCAAGCATCTTGCTGAGGACCTCGCCGTTCAGTATGAGAAAACCATCTCCAAGCTGGAGCGAGTGGATGGCAAATGGCATCTGCAGTGCAGTGAAGCCAATGAAATTTCAACGCTCTACGATGTTGTCGTATTAGCTATACCCGCCCCTCAGGTAAGCGCTCTACTGAGAAACCTTGATAGTGGGGCCACTGATATTGCTGACTCGGCCCAAATGAATGCCTGCTGGACCATGATGGCAAATTTTCCGCATCAACTCAATATAGATTTTGATGCCACTTTCATTAATGGAGAAATCATTAGCTGGATTTGTCAAAACAGATCGAAGCCAATGCGTCAGGGAAGCGCGTGGACCATCCATGGAAACCCTGGCTGGAGCCAAGAAAATGTTGAGTTAAGTAAAGAGGATGCTCAAGACCAAATGCTGCAGTGCCTGACAGCGCTAGGCTTTAACTGTGAGGATGCCGATATCAGCATGCACCGGTGGCGCTATGCCAGCGGGGGCCTAGAAAATGGAATTGAATATTTAGCGCTACCTAATATTGGCCTAGGGCTTTGTGGAGATTGGCTCAACGGCGGCAGAGTTGAGGGCGCTTGGCTCAGCGGCTTTAATCTCGCTGCAGCACTAAAACAGCTATAAGACTAAATTAATTCCAGCGTGCCATCGCCGTATCGTCAGTTACGCGGGCGTCCACCCATTTACTACCTTCTGGCGTTGCTTCTTTTTTCCAAAATGGTGCTGCTGTTTTGAGATAGTCCATGATGAACTCGCAAGCAGCAAATGCTTCGCCTCTATGGGCGCTAGTAACCGCCACTAGAACAATTTGATCTTCCGGTAAAAGTGGCCCTACTCGATGGATGACTAGTGTCTTATACAGATCCCAACGAGCTCTAGCTTGCGTGATGATTTCTTCCAAAGATTTTTCCGTCATGCCAGGATAGTGCTCTAGAGTCATACCCCGAACTTGACTGCCGTCGTTCATATCTCGAACCGTACCCACGAAAGTGACTATTGCACCTACTCGGGGATCATCCTTGCGCAAGGCCTTCACCTCGGTTGTGAGATCAAAGTCAGCCTCTTGAATGCGAATGAAATCCTTCTGCATCTTAGCCGCCAGTAACCGGAGGAAAGAAAGCGACTTCAGCACCCTCTACCAAAGGAGTGGAGTCACTCACCATCTCTTGATTTAATGCGCAACGAATCACTTTGCCGCTTGCCAATACCTCAGCCCAAGGATTACCTCGTTGAACAAGGTAGCTTCTTAAGTCGGCAATCGTTTTTACTTCTGGCGGAGCAGCAATACTCTCGCTAGAAAGTCCAAGACCTTCTCTTAAGGAGGCAAAGAATCGTAATTCAAGTTTCATATCAGAATCGTAATACGACTAGGAAAGAAGTGCATTAAATGGGATGTACTTCACCATATCGCCAGACTTGACTGCTTGACCTGGCGGGCAATCTACTAAGCCATCCCCCCAAGAGGCGCTAGTAAGCACCCCAGAACTTTGATTGGGGAATAAATCCAGTCCACCCTGCGCGTTGATCTTGACCCTGAGGAACTCATTACGACGATCAGCCTTCAACCAATCAAAGTCTGCGCGCATGGGGTAAGACTGCGGTAAGCCTGCATCACGCCCTTGTAACTTGAGAATGAATGGACGAACAAATAATAAGAAAGTCACAAAACTTGATACCGGATTACCAGGCAAACCAATAAACCAAGTTTCCGCATTACCTATTGAACCATCTGATTTGCGCACAGCACCAAAGGCCAAAGGCTTGCCAGGCTTAATAGCAATCTGCCAGAGATCCAGCCTGCCTTCAGCAGTGACTGCAGGCTTAATGTGATCCTCTTCGCCAACAGAGACGCCGCCGGATGTAATGATTAAGTCATGGTCTTTGCTAGCCTTGCGAAGCGTTTCCTTTGTGGCTTCAAGACTATCAGGAACAATTCCAAAATCAGTGGCATCGCAACCCAAAGACTTGA
>JBJOEU010000031.1:0-9022 GCA_046049115.1 Pseudomonadota bacterium | reverse complement strand
GGCTCCCAGTTAGGATCAGTCATATCGGCAACCAATACATCACCTGGCTGTACGCGATCCATCTCGCTTGGGTCACGAATAATGCGAACCGGACCTGCACCAATCTTTTGACCAATAGCACGGCCCTTGGCTAATACTTTTGAGCTGCCTTTTAACTTGTAGCGCATTTCCACTTGACCAGCAGCTTGACTCTTGACCGTCTCTGGACGTGCTTGCAAGATATAAATACGGCCATCCTGACCATCCTTACCCCACTCGATGTCCATTGGGCGACCGTAGTGCTTTTCAATAATGACTGCGTATTTGGCTAATTCAGTAATGTCGGCGTCTTCCAATGAAAAACGATTACGCTTTTCTGGCGCAACATCTACAGTCATGACCTTCTCAGCAGAGCCTGCTGGGGCAAATTGCATTTGAATTAACTTAGAACCTAAGGAGCGACGAATAATCGCCTTCTTATCTTTTGCCAAAGTAGTTTTGAATACATAGAACTCATCTGGGTTCACTGCACCTTGTACCACTGTCTCGCCTAAGCCATAGCTCGAAGTGATGAACACCACATCTTCAAAGCCAGACTCTGTATCCAAGGTAAACATCACGCCGGCTGCACCCAGGTCAGAGCGCACCATGCGCTGAATACCAGCAGATAGCGCTACTTCGGCATGGGCAAAGCCCTTGTGAACGCGGTAAGAAATCGCACGATCGTTATACAAAGAGGCAAATACTTCACGAATCTTCTTCAGAACATCATCGATACCTTCAACGTTCAAGAAAGTTTCTTGCTGCCCTGCAAATGAAGCGTCAGGCAAGTCTTCTGCGGTTGCAGAAGAGCGCACTGCAAAAGAGCCTTTGCCTGAGTCATCTAATGTTTTAAATGCGGTACGAATTTCTTCATCCAGACGAGCCTGAAATGGGGCAGCCTCAATCCAGCCACGAATTTCTTTTCCAGCCTCGGCCAGAGCACGAACATCATCAATATTGAGATTTTCTAAGCGCTTCTGAATACGCTCAGTCAAGTTGTTGTGTTCTAAGAAATCACGGAATGCCAATGAGGTAGTTGCAAATCCAGTAGGCACGCGTACTCCCGTGGAGGACAACTGAGAAATCATTTCTCCAAGTGAGGCGTTCTTACCGCCGACTGACTCAACATCCGTCATGCGGAGTTGCTCAAAAGGCAAAACGTAGGCGTTTGCTACATCGTTACTTTGTTGCTGTGGGTTGGACATAAAATACTCTCTAAGGATAAGGAAACTGGTCGAGCGGCCGGATAAAATACGGCATACTTCACTAACTACCTATTGTAGTGCTGACCAAGACCTCCAGGCCAATCTCATGTCTACCCAAACGCGTATTGTTTTTATTGTTTCTGATGGCACCGGCATTACCGCCGAGAACTTCAGCCAATCGATTTTGGCCCAATTTGAGGCCACTTTTAAGCATATTCGGGTACCTTTTGTGGATAGCCCTGAAAAAGCCCACGATGCGGTCTCCAGCATCAATCAGGCAGCCTCCAAATATGAGGTTCAGCCCATTGTTTTCACCACTTTGGTGAATCCCGAACTGAACACCATTGTTGGCAAAGCCAATGGCCTGATTTTGGATATGTTCCAGACATTTGTGGCGCCTTTGGAGCAGGCTCTCGGGGTTAAATCAACCCACGCCATGAACCGCCTACACCACAATGCGGATACCGAAGCCTATAAAAACCGGATTGAGGCTATTAATTATTCCCTAGCCCATGATGATGGCCAGTCCAATAAAAACCTAGCCGAGGCTGACGTCATTTTAGTTGGCATATCCCGAGTAGGCAAAACACCAACCAGCCTCTACTTGGCGATGCAATACGGCATGAAGGCTGCCAACTATCCTTTGATCCCGGAAGATTTTGAACGTGGGCAGTTACCCAAAGATTTAATTCCGTATCGCAGTAAGATTTTTGGCTTGATGATTGATGCCGAACGCTTGTCAGAGATTCGTAATGAGCGGCGCCCTGGCAGTAATTACGCCAAGTTAGAAAACTGCCGCTACGAAATTAACGAAGCCACCGCCATGATGAAAAAAGAGTCCATTCCTTGGGTAGCTACGACTAGCAAATCGATTGAAGAGATTGCCACTACTGTATTGCAATCTATTAAGTCGGATAAAACAATTCTGGGCTAATGTATCGGCTAGTTTTAGTTGCGACGAATTCTCACTGTTTCAAATAAACAGATTGCCGCTGCAGTAGAGACATTCAGTGATTCGACTCTGGGGTCAATCGGAATGGAGACGCCTTTGGCTTGAGCCATGAGATCTTCAGAAACGCCCTGACCTTCACTTCCCATGACCCAAGCAACCGGATGAATCAATACCTTGGGCATGTTGTAGAGATCGAGCTCACCATCGGCGGTAGCAGCCAACAAGGGTGCAGTGACTGCACTCAGTACTTGCTGAGATGACCAACCTTCATAAAGGTCGAGCAAGCGATGGGCACCCATGCCAGCGCGCAATACTTTGCTTGACCAAAGGTGGGCGCAACCTGTTAATGCAACCACTTGAGTAAAACCAGCAGCAGCTGCAGTACGCAAAATAGAGCCCACATTCCCCGCATCCTGAATACGATCCAAGATAATGACATCCCCCTCAAGCGTAGCAACCGACTTTTGAGGATTCAACGCAGATTGAGGAAGATCTAGCAAGCCTGCGATCTGCGGTGCATTGACCAAATCAGAAAGCAGATCCCACAAACCTTTATCTAATTGATAAACGCGAGTCTCGGGACAGATTTCTGCATGGTCATAAACAGCTTGAGCAATTTCTGGATTTTGCAAACCCAACTCTGAAGTAATTAATGTCTTGAGTGCTGGATTACCCACCCAGGTTTGCACTAGATGAATCCCTTCAAGCAAGGCTTGCCCACAAGCAAATCTTGCCTTTTGTCCTTTGGGGCCAGTGGCCTGCAATTGACGAATCTCCCTAAATAAGGAATTGTCTTTTGAGCTGATAAATTCCATTTTCATAGATTAGATTATCAACTATGCAGAGCCAAGACATTACGAACTGGAGAAAAACTACGGCGGTGTTGATCGCACGCGCCAAACTCCTTTAGTGCAGCGAAATGCGCTTCAGTTGGATATCCCATATGCTGTGCAAAGCCATACTGGGGATGCAGTTCATGCAAAGCCATCATTTGACGATCACGCGTGACCTTTGCCAAGATAGAGGCAGCAGAGATTGCCGGCTCTTTGGTATCGCCCTTCACAATAGCTTCTGCGGCAATTGGCAACTCAGGACAGCGATTGCCATCAATCAAGGCTTTATCTGGCCAGCCACCTAGGCGGGTAGTGAGATCTTCAATTGCACGGCGCATTGCCAACATCGTCGCTTGCAAAATATTGATCTCATCAATCTCAATTGGGCTCGCCTCACCAATGCCCCAGGCTTTAGCCTTGAGCTGAATTTGCTCAAACAAAAACTCACGCCTTGCGGCCGATAGCTTCTTGGAATCCTTTAATCCACTAATGGGGTCATCAGGATTGAGCACAACGGCGCCAGCAACTACTGCTCCGGCCAGTGGACCACGTCCCGCCTCATCAACACCACATACCCAAATCAAGCTCACACAGTAACCCGATGTTTTGTGGCGGCAATGGTTTGCGCTACGGCCTGTGCAACCAATAATCCTGTTGGCCTACGCAAGGTCTCATGCATTTCTGCAAAGCGGGTTTTGAGTTGGCTAACTTTACTGGGGTTGTTTAACCAGGCTAGCAAGGCATCGGCCAACTTATTCGGGGTAGCTTCGTCTTGCAGCAGTTCAGGAACAACAAACTCACCGCACAGAATGTTGGGTAAGCCAACATACGGCAGATAGCCTTGTCGTTTCATAATCTGCGCAGTCAACCAAGGTACCTTATAAGAAATCACCATCGGCTTTTTCCAGAGTGCCGCCTGTAATGTCGCTGTACCACTAGCAATGAGCACAACATCGGCTGCTTCAAGCACTGCATCAGCCTCGCCATCAATCAGATCAATTTTGAGATCAGGATTTTTCTCGAGGGTACTTTTGAGTAATATCTCAAGAGGCTGTCGCAGGCGTGGTGTTGCCACTGGGATTACAAAATGCAGAAGCTGCCCTGGCATGCGCTTTGCAAGCTCAGCCATGGTTTCAAAAAAGACTGGTGCAATTAGTTCAATTTCAGAACCGCGGCTACCTGGTAAAACAGAGACAACTATTCCACTCAATGTATTACTTGATAGATTTAAGATTTTTTCTATTCTTTGCTTGGCGCTTGCCGGATTTGGCTCAAGAGGTATTTCACTAGCTAGTGGATGCCCGACATAAGTTGCGCTAATCCCAGCATGCTCATAAATCTCCGTCTCAAACGGGAAAATACAGAGCATGCGTTCAACTGCCTGCTTAATTTTGGTAATACGCCCTGCTCTCCAAGCCCATATAGACGGGGAAACAAAATGCAGCGTCGGAATACCTGCTTTGCGCAAAGCCAACTCGACACCTAAATTGAAATCTGGCGCATCAACCCCTAGATATACATCGGGGCGACCTTCACCCGTGAGGTTGGTAATCAACTCTTTACGCAGTTTCAGAATAGCGGGCAACTGTTTAATTGCCTCTACGTAACCACGAACACTCAATGTCTCCATTGGCCAATCTGAGCGCAGCCCCTCGGCCTGCATACGAGGACCACCAATACCATAGACCTCCAGATGAGAGGTATCGGGGATCTGCTTTAGCGCACTTAATACTGGCGCTGCCAGCAAGTCACCCGAAGGCTCTCCGGCAACACAAGCAAGTTTGGACACTAGATTTACTCTATCGAATAATGCCGCGCGTCGAGGCGGCAATAAAGTCATGGAACTCGGTGAGCTTTTCTGCAGTTTGGACATCAGATGCACTAGCAAGTGCCATCCTCTGAATCTCCACCTTAGCTTCTTCAAAGCTGAGGCCATCTTTATAGAGAACCTTATATGCCTGACGTAGTGCAGAAATGGTTTCGCTTGAGAAACCACGGCGCTTCAAACCTTCCACATTAATGCCATGCGGGGAAGCCTTATCTCCAGCCGCAATCACAAATGGCGGAATGTCTTGAACTAATGCAGAGGCACCACCCAACATAGCATGTTGGCCGATGCGTACAAATTGATGTACGCCAGACATGCCACCCATGATCGCCCAGTCACTTACTTTTACGTGACCAGCGATTTGCGCGTTGCTCGAGAAAATCGTGTGGTTGCCGATTTGGCAGTCATGTGCAATGTGTACATAAGCCATGATCCAGTTGTCATCACCGATTCTGGTGATACCCTCATCCTGTGACGTACCCGTATGGATGGTCGTGAACTCACGAATGGTGTTGCGATCTCCAATAATCAACTGGGTCGGTTCTCCACGGTATTTCATATCCTGGGGAGCGCCACCAATTGCAGCAAAGTGAGCGAAGTTATTTTCTTTACCGATGGTGGTGTAACCCTCGATCACCGTATGAGAACCAATCTTGCAAGCAGCGCCAATTTTGACGTTTGGTCCAATGACGGAGTACGGGCCAATCTCTACGTCGCTGGCAATCTCAGCTTTGCTATCAACTACAGCAGATGCATGAATCCGAGTCATTACGCACCTTTCGTACGAACGGCACAAGTGATGTTCGCTTCGGCAGCCAACTCGCCATCCACTGTAGCTTGCACTTGGAACTTATAGATGCCAGCACGTTCACGCTCTAACTTGGCTGTCATGATGAGCTGATCGCCAGGCAACACCGGTTTCTTAAAGCGCGCACCATCAATACCGGCGAAGTAATAAACCGCATTTTCTTCACGCACTTCAGAAAAGGTCAAAAGCGCTGCCGTTTGAGCAAGCGCCTCAATAATCAACACCCCTGGCATGACCGGAAAATCTGGAAAGTGCCCCTGAAAGAATGGCTCATTCATGGTGACATTCTTGAGCGCAGTAATGCTTTGACGAGGCTCAATCTCCAACACACGGTCAACCAATAGAAATGGATAGCGATGTGGCAGCAACTTCAAAATTTGATTGATGTCGATAGCGATGGGTTTGCTCATGTATTTACCTGCTAAATAAAGTTTCTAGATTTTGTAATATGGAGATATGACTATTTAGTTTTATCTAATAATCGTAAGCGTTGACGGATTTTATCGAGACCCCGCAAAATTGCTGCGTTTTTCTCCCAAGCACTATGAAGCATTGAAGGGTAAACGCCCGTGTAATGCTGCCCTGACTCAGTAATCGAGCGAATGATTGAGGTGTTACCCGACACCGTTGTTCTGTCTGCAATTGTGAGGTGGCCGGCAAAATTAGCTGCGCCACCAATAATACAAAAGTTGCCAATCTTGGTACTTCCAGAAATAGCAGCACAACCAGCAATCACACAATAATTACCCACCACTACATTGTGAGCAATTTGAACTTGGTTATCAATCTTGGTGCCATTGCCGATGATCGTGTCACTCATGGCGCCACGATCGATTGTGCTTGACGCGCCCACCTCGACATCATTACCGATGACAACCGCACCCGTTTGCGGGATCTTCACCCACTCAGCACCCGTGGCGGAAAAATCAGGAGCAAAGCCGAAGCCATCTGCACCAATGACCGCCCCGCTGTGAATAATGCAACGTTCGCCAAGTCTGGTTTCTGAATAAAGAGATACGTTGGGATAAATTAAAGTGTCGCTACCAATATTGGAATTTCTTGCGACTGAAATATTTCCGAGCAAGACAACTCGCTCACCTAATTTGACGCCAGAACCGATTTGTACAAATGGTCCAATGTGGCATGAATTTGGAATACTGACACTAGGATCAATGACGGCACTAGAATGCACTCCAGGCGCATAAACAGGTGCAGAGGTCTTAGCAAAGTGTTGCGCCATTCTGGCAAATGTGGCGTAGGGATTTTTAGAAACAAAAAACACGCGCCCTTCCGTGTTGCTTCCAGGATTCCCTTGGAGAAAATCTAAATCCGCCTGACTAACAATCAAACCACCTGCAGCACTATCGCTAGCCTGTTGGCGATACAACGGATTTGAAAGAAAGGAGATTTGACTAGATTGGGCTCGCTCGAGAGGAGCGAGGCCTTGAAGCGAGCGGGAGCCATCTCCCACCAAGCTTACTTGAAACTGTTCGGCCAGCTCGATGGCGGTGGGCATAAAACTTACTTAAGACTATTCAAAGCCTTGATGACATCATCAGTAACATCAACCTTGGGGTTAGCATAGGCTGGATCTTGAATGATGACATCAATTTTTCTTTGGTCAGCAATCTGCTTGAGGGCTTGATTGGCTTTTTCAGCAATCTTGGCGCGCTCTTCAAAGTTACGCTGATTCAGATCCTCAGTGTACTCACGTTGTTTGCGTTGCAATTCACGGTCTTGGTCGGCCAATTCACGTTGACGACGTGAGCGCTCAGCTTCAGACATAACTGCTGAATCACGATCTAGCTTTTCTGCAGCAGATTTGATTTTTTGGGCGCTGTCACGAATTTCGTTTTGGCGTTTTGTGAACTCATTCTGCAACTTGGTCTGGCTAGCTTTAGCCATGTTGGATTCGTTGAATACCTTTTCAACGTTGACCGCTGCAACCCGAGTTCCAGCATCTTGAGCAAATGCTTGCGGCAATGCAATAAGTGATGAAACAGCAATTAAGCCGTACTGAATCCATTTGGAAGATTGATGGAGCTTCATAAAACTTTCCTTAAACAATTAAAACGCTGTGCCCACCTGGAACTGCAAACGTTGGACGTTATCCGTCGGTAATGATTTGATCGGAATACCATAGCTAAACTTGAGCGGGCCCAATGGTGATATCCATGATAAACCTAAGCCGTAAGAATATCGCAATACGAGATTGATATTTTCGTTATAGACATTACCACCATCCACGAAACCAAATACTCGCAGAGTTTTATCTACTCCGGAGCCTGGAACCGGCACCGTATATTCCACATTATTTACAATTTTTGACTGTCCACCGGTAGGCTGATACCGGCCGAGGTAGGAGTTGTAATAAGTAGGTCCAAGTGAGCCAGGGGAGTAGCCACGAACCGAGCCGATACCACCTACATAGTAGTTTTTAGTGATCGGAAATGGATTATTTCCGTAAGCCTCGCCGTAACCCAGCTCTCCGTTGTAGGACAAAATATTGCCTTTTGAGAAAGAGTGGTACTTCTGGTATTGGCCAAATATACGATAGAAAGTCATGTTTCCAACGGGGGTTCCCACTTCCGCATTTAATTGCTGCAAGGAGCCGGTGGATGGAATTAAGGCGCTATCCCGTCCATCACGTGACCAACCCACCGTAACCGGAACGTTATAGGTTGTCAATGTGGCGGGATATCCAGGCGAAGCTACACCATAGCTCATCGCATAATTTAAATATGGGATGGGGGTATTGTTTGTAGTCTGAATTTGAAACGCCTCTATACCCGTTCCAAAGAATACCCTGTCAACCTCTGTGTATGGAACGCCAAACTTGACATTGCTACCAACAGACTTAATTTGATAATTGGGATCGCCGACGTAATACAAGGGCTTTGATGATCTGTAGTACAAATCGGTGTAACGACTTATGCCATCCTCAGTGAAATATGGGTCATAGTTTGACAGCGCCAAGCTCTGGTTAATCTTACCCAAAGACATATTCAAACCTACTGCAGTACCTGTACCGAAGGCATTCTCCTGATTGATACCAGCAGAAAGAATTAATTTTTCAGTTGAAGAGAAGCCTGCACCAATCGTAACGGCGCCAGTTGGCTTCTCAGATACCTTTACATTAACGTCAACTTGATCTGGTGACCCAGGAACATCTTGAGTAGAAACATCGGCCTCTGTGAAATAGCCCAAACGACCTAAACGTTTTTTGGAGAGGTCAATCTTTTCACTATCGAACCAAGAGCTTTCAAACTGGCGCATCTCACGACGAACAACCATGTCGCGCGTCTTAGCGTTGCCAGTGATGTTGACTTGACGAACATAGACGCGTCGACCAGGATCCACCACCAAGGTGAGATC
>JBJOEU010000030.1:0-9101 GCA_046049115.1 Pseudomonadota bacterium | reverse complement strand
AGCAAAACCCAAGCGAGCCAGCAAAGCGAAGTCATCTTCAAGCACTTGAGCTGTAATCAGCTTGGCAGCTAAAGCTGACCACAGCGCGCCTCTAGACCCCAGGGCTGTTGCCAAAAATATCCCTGGGCGTTGAGTCAGCGCGCCAATGATTGGCAGGCGATCACCCGCAACACAACGAATACCCACGAAGCTTCCCGCCTTTTGAAGTTGCTTGGTA
The DNA here is from genome assembly GCA_046049115.1 of Pseudomonadota bacterium. Lineage (GTDB taxonomy): Bacteria > Pseudomonadota > Gammaproteobacteria > Burkholderiales > Burkholderiaceae > Polynucleobacter. Next base: position 8,884 of record JBJOEU010000030.1, on the reverse strand, counting down.
TCGCCCTCTGGGTAATTCAATAGCCCCTTTGCCTGCTCGCGATTAAAGTCATCGCTTGAATTCCAGTCTTGAAGGTCCGATTCACCCTCATCAAAACTAGAGCCCACTATCCATTGATAATTTCCATTGGGCAGTTTCTTAACTGGCAAACAATAGCCATCACCCGATATTGCAGTGCGAGATAGTTTTGATGCCCACGAACTATTTTCATCAACGGAAAAAATACTCAGCTGTCCGCGCACTGGCCTTAAGGGAAGGCGTACGTCTATGCTTGCAACTAAGCTTTTAGTTTCTAGCGCTGCTGCAACAATGACTTTGCCAGCAGTCATGATGGGCTTGTCTTGAGAGTTAACTAACTGCCAACCCGCATCGACTTTTTCTAGTCTAGTTACAGAGGTATTCCAACAACAAGTCAGTTTTGGATGGGGCTGTAACGCATCTTGTGTTGCCTCGGATAAGTTTAGTGACGCACCCCGTGGAAGCCAAATACCACTTTGATTAATGCCGCAAATATGCATTGCCTCATCCACATCAAGTGCTTGAGCCATACTCTGGTCGAGATCGAGTGACTGCAGATAACTAACGACATCATCGCGATCAAAGGCTTTATCTTTTTTATTTGGCTGAAAGATGCCGTGTTGGTTCCAAACCTTGCCCCACCGGGCCTCAGCCATCAAAAATGCAATGCCAGTTAAGCGTAATAAACGGGGGGCGCCGCGACCAACATGGGGATGGGCAATAGCGAAAGCGTGACTAGAGCATGCTGATGCAGGGTGGGGTGCTGAATCAACAATACAAACTGTTTGACCGCGCTCTAGTAACTCTCTAGCAATGCATGATCCTGCAATGCCTGCCCCAATCACCACGATGTCATGGTGTTGGGGTGTGGTCATTAAATAATGATGTTGTTAAAAAGGCTACTTAAATTTCTAGGAGTGGCCTAGGCGTTTAAGCGCTTCTCAATTTTGCTGCGTGCCTCGATCAACTCTTTTGGTAAACGCTCGCCTAAATGCGCAAATAACTCTGAATGGAGTTCGAGCTCACTTTTCCAGTCATCAACAGCGACCGTAATCGCTTTTTCAAACTTGTCTACCGAGTAATCCAAGCCATTCCAATGCATATCAGCATGCTCTGGGCAAATACCAAATACAGTTTCTTTCCCTTTAGCTGTGCCCTCAGCGCGGCCCAAGATCCAAGAAAGTACGCGCATGTTTTCGCCAAAACCAGGCCAAACAAACTTACCATTTTCATCTTTGCGGAACCAGTTAACGCAATAGATCTTTGGCAATACAGCGCCTTCAGCAGCAAGCTTGCTACCGATGTTCAACCAGTGTTGGAAGTAGTCGCTCATGTTGTAACCAGCAAATGCAATCATGGCAAATGGATCACGACGAACAACGCCGACTTGACCAGTAATCGCGGCAGTAGTTTCGGAGCCCATTGTTGCTGCCATATAAACACCTTCTACCCAGTCACGCGCTTCGCTTACCAACGGAACTGTGTTTGAGCGACGGCCGCCAAACAAGAATGCATCAATCGCTACACCCTCAGGATTATCCCAATTAGGATCGACTGCAGGGTTGTTAGTGGCGGCCACAGTGAAGCGTGAATTTGGGTGAGCGGCTTTGCGACCAGCGGCACCATCGGCAGGCGTCCAATCCTTGCCTTGCCAATCAATCAAATGTGCTGGGGGTGTATCAGTTAAACCTTCCCACCAAACATCACCATCATCAGTTAAACCGACGTTAGTGAAGATCACGTCTTGGTTTAATGAATCTAAGCAGTTTGGATTGGTTTGACGATTTGTTCCTGGAGCAACGCCGAAGTAACCAGACTCTGGGTTGATCGCAAATAAACGCGTCTTACCCGTAACTGCATCTTTGCGTGGCTTGATCCATGCAATGTCGTCACCGACTGTAGTGACCTTCCAGCCCTCGAATCCCTTTGGAGGAATCATCATGGAGAAATTGGTTTTTCCGCAAGCAGATGGGAACGCAGCGGCGATATGGTATTTCTTGCCTTCAGGTGAAGTCACCCCCAAGATCAACATGTGCTCAGCCAACCAGCCTTGGTCGCGGCCCATATTGGATGCAATACGTAATGCAAAACATTTTTTACCCAACAAAGCGTTACCACCATAACCGGATCCGAAAGACCAAATCTCACGAGTCTCTGGGTAGTGCACGATGTACTTGGTTTTATTATTAGGCCAAGCGACGTCTTTTTCACCGGCGGCCAATGGTTTGCCAACAGTGTGGATGCAAGGAACGAACTCTCCAGTAGCGCCAAGCTGATCAATCACCGCTTTACCCATACGAGTCATCAAACGCATGTTGATAGCAACATACGGGCTATCAGAAAGTTCAACACCTATGTGCGCAATTGGGGAGCCAATTGGGCCCATAGAGAATGGCACTACATACATTGTTCTGCCGCGCATGCAACCATCAAACAATGGTTGGAGGGTTGCGCGCATTTCGTTTGGCTCGACCCAATTATTGGTTGGGCCTGCATCTTCTTTATTTGTAGAGCAAATAAAGGTGCGGTCTTCTACTCGAGCTACGTCATCAGGATCTGAGAGTGCCAAGAAAGCATTTTTGCGCTTGGCAGGATTGAGGCGCTTGAATACACCTGCATCTACCAACAACTCACAAAATTCATCATATTCAGCCTGGGAACCATCGCACCAGCGAATTTTGTCTGGCTTGGTTAAGGCGGCTATATCTGCAACCCATTGAATCAATTTTTGATTTTTTACGTATTCAGGCGTATTGGTGTTGATGGTCATGTGAATCCTATGAAATGTAATATTTTTGATCGCATTATTTTAACATTTTGGGCATCTTTTTCATGAATAGGCCCGCAATGAGTAAACCCTTTATTTGCCAATACAAAACTGGCTAAATATCTTGCCCAAAAGGTCGTCCGGGAGAAGTTTCCCAGTAATTTGTCCGAGCTGATCTTGTGCCAATCGAAGCTCTTCTGCAAATAACTCCAGCGATATATTGCCATTCTCGGCAAATTGTTGGGATTGCTCTAAGTGAGTAGCAGCCCTATCCAAGCAGTCTAAGTGCCGCCTACGCGCCACAATCACGCCCTCTTGAGACCCGCCCCAGCCCGCCAGCTCCAAAATTTTCTGCTTTAAGGTCTCAATACCTTGGCCCGTCTTGGCTGAAATAAACAAAGGTTGCTTTTCAGCTTGATCAGGGTTGGGGCCATTTGCTAATAAATCCAACTTGTTATTGACCTCCAGCACAGGGCACCTTGGGGGGATTGCTGTCAATATTTTAGTTTTCAGTTCCAAAATTTCAGCGTTAGCGGCTAGGTCTGAAGAGCTTGGGTCTTGCAGAAAAATAACTAGATCTGCTGCCTCAATAGCCTCCCATGATCTTTCGATGCCCTTTGCCTCAACTAGATCAGTGGTCTCGCGCAAACCCGCAGTATCAATAATGTGCATAGGAACGCCGCCGATGGTAATGCTCTCCTTGACACGATCTCTCGTGGTGCCGGCAATAGGCGTAACAATGGCGACCTCTTCACCAGCCAAACGATTTAGAAGAGAGCTTTTGCCAACGTTAGGCGCACCAGCCAAAACCAACTGAATACCGTCACGCAAAATTTTGCCTTGTTTTGCCCCATCCCTTAGCGCACGTAACTTGTGCATTACGGCGCTAAGGCGCTCACGAGCCTGAGCATTCTCTAAAAACTCAATCTCTTCCTCGGGAAAGTCTAGGGTGGATTCCACCAGAATACGCAGCTGGGTAATCTCTTCAATCAGGCTGTTGATGTTGTTTGAAAAAACTCCTTGCAGGGAGCGTGCTGCGCCGCGTACCGCCGCTGCGCTTTGAGCATCAATTAAATCTGCAATCGCCTCAGCTTGGGCTAAATCGATTTTGTTGTTCAAGTAGGCTCGTAAAGAAAATTCGCCAGGCTCAGCAATTACTAGGCCCTGATCTTTGCCTAACTCAAGGCATCGTTTCATGACCAACTCTAAAAGTTGTGGTCCGCCATGACACTGCAACTCTAAGACATCTTCACCTGTAAAAGAGGCGGGGGCTGAAAAGTAAATTGCAAGGAGTTGGTCTATTGATTCGCCCTGTGCGTCTCGAAGGGTCAGTAGATTAGCCTGACGAGGTGGAAGCGCCTTATTAAATAAGGCCTTGATCATCGGCAATAGTTGTGGCCCACTAATACGGATGACGCCAACACCAGCCTTGCCTGGTGCGGTAGCAAGCGCAATGATGGGCAGCTTTCTCGTCATCATTGCGGATACTCCTTATTATGTTTCAGCAGCTAAAAACTTATTTAGCTAACTTCTTCCCAAACATTTGATTGATCTGCCATTGTTGAGCAATCGACAGCAGATTGTTCACCACCCAATACAAGACTAAGCCTGCCGGGAAGAAGAAGAACATGACCGAGAATACTAAAGGCATATACATCATTATCTTAGCCTGAACTGGATCTGGTGGTGTTGGATTCAGTTTGGTTTGCACAAACATAGAAGCCGCCATGATGATTGGCAAAATTCCAATTGGAATTGAACTTAAGCCAATCAAATCACTAATTGATGTGTCTGGCAAGGAGAGGTCATGAACCCACAAAACCCAAGGGGCGCCACGCAACTCGACGGACGACAATAACACCCAATACAAAGCGATAAATACTGGAATCTGAATCACCACCGGCAAGCAACCACCTAGGGGGTTGATCTTTTCTTTGCGATACATCTCCATCATGGCCTGATTCATTTTCTGCGGCTCGCCCTTGAACTGCTCTTTCATAGCAACCAAGCGAGGCTGCACTTCCTTCATGCGCGCCATAGATTTATAACTTGCAGCTGAGAGCGGGAAGAACACGAGCTTAATTAAGATGGTCAACAGAATGATTGACCAACCCCAGTTGCCAACATAAGAGTGAATATTGTCCAGGAGCCAGAAAATAGGTTTGGCCAAGATGGTGAGGTAACCATAATCTTTGAGCAACTCAAAACCTGGAGCAATTGTTTCCAACATGCGCTCTTCTTGCGGACCAACAAATAATTTGGCCTTTTCTACAACAGTGGAGCCTGGGGGAACTACTCCCAAAGGGGTTTGCATACCAATGCGATACAAATTGTTGTCAATTTTGTTTGCGTAAATATCGCGTACCGCCTTATCACTTGGAATCCATGCGCTTGCAAAATAGTGTTGAACCATAGCAATCCAAGCTGGCTCACCGGCTGCTACTTGAGTAGGAATGGTAATTTTGTTCTTATCTATTGCCGTGAACTCGAGCTTATTAAACTTTTCTTTATCCGTGTAAGCGGCTGGTCCAGTAAATGTACTTGCCGAAAAAGCGCCATCAAAGGGGCCGATTTTTTGTTCTTGGGAGGCGTCGCGAACGATCTCTGTGTAAAGGACAAGTGGATTGGGATTGTTACCAGCTTGAGTAACGCGGTGACCAACATCCACAACATAACTTCCTGGGTTCAGGATGAAGGTTTTTTCAAGCTTAACGCCATTGCGCTCGCTGACTAAAACAATGTATGGGCGACCTGATTCGTCTTTACCAGACTGAACCAATTTGAAGGTGCTGGTGTGATTTGGAAGGTCGCTATTTAAAGATATCAAACCAGAGCGTGCAAAATATTTATGTGTAGCTGTGTATTGAAATAACTCTACAGGCTTGTTTTCTGGTGTGAACGATTTTAGTAACCTTGCATCCACGACATTTGCACCGCTTGAGCTAATTTTCAATACGAGAACATCGTTTTGTAATGTGAATTTTTCTGCGCCCGCCATTGCATCACCATTAATAATTGGTGTTGTTGCTATGACTGGTGTACTAGACAATTGGGTTGGAACATCGGCCTTGCCCGTGGCCGCAGGATTATTAGCAGGGGTTGAGGCCGTTGTTAGGGGCCCACCAAACATCGATGGCTTACCTTCGTGAACCTGCCAGTTGTTGTACAACAACAAGCCTGACATGGAGAAGACCGCCCAAAGAATTGTTTTTTTAAAGTCCATTTGTAATCACTTAATGATGATGAGATGTTGGTTTTACTGCGGGGTCGTGTCCGCCCTGTGACCATGGATTACAACGCAAAATGCGCCAGACCATCAGCCTAAGACTTTTTAAAGCTCCGTAGTTGGCAAAGCAGTCACAAGCATATTGTGAACACGAAGGTATAAATTTACAGTGCATGCCGACAAAGGGGCTGAGGGTAATCTGATAGAGCCTCACAACCTTAATGGCCAGCTTATTTAGTAGGCGCACTTAAATTAGCTCCGCAATTTGCGTGCGCAGGCCTACTTTTTCTTTACTTCGGAGTCTGCCACGCGTTTCGCGCCCAATGGGTTTTTTTAGCTTCACCACAACATCACTATTTAGCTTTGTTGCTTGTGCGCCCCTGACCAGCTCGCGGATCATGCGCTTTAATTGGTTGCGATCTACCGCTCGTTTAGCTAGTTTTTTAGCTACTGCAATGCCCAAATCTGGTTTTGCTCCCTGATTCGGAGATGCCAAATACAAACCCCAACACAAACTTGTCTTGGGGCGTGTTTTTAGTAACTCAGAAATCCTGGCGCTATTCAACTGCTAAATTAAACGGCGAGGCGTTTGCGACCCTTAGCGCGGCGGGCGTTTAATACTGCGCGTCCACTCTTGGTTTTCATACGAATACGAAATCCGTGGGTACGTTTACGACGTGTTACTGAGGGTTGGTATGTTCTTTTCATGATTCATCCTGCAAAACCCAGTATTTTCCTTGTTGCTCGGCAAAAGGTCAACCGCTGATTGGAATATATAGGTATTTTTCTCTATTTATTTGGTAATAACTCAATAAATCATTAATTTATATAGGTTTTTTTCTGTTGTTCACAAGTTATCCACAGGTTTTCCACCTTTTTCAAGCTTGTGGATAACTTTATGGGATCGCTACAATGAATCCTCCAAAAATATGAGCAACCTACAGAATCCGATTACCTTGAACTCACCTAGCCCATTGGGATTTTGGGACGGCGCACTTGGTGCGCTTGCTCGCGAGCTTTCCCCTCAACAATTTAAAACCTGGATCCAGCCCTTAAGCCTGGTTTCCTTTGATGAAAGTGAGCAATCACTCGTCGTGGGAGCACCAAACAGATTTAAGCTTGACTGGATTAAGAAAACTTTTTCCGACCGTCTCCAAGAGTTAGCAGACGGGTATTTTGGTCGTCCAATCAACCTTAGTTTTGTACTTAATGTTGAAGGGTCGGGCACCCAGAAGGTGGGGGTCACCCCAACTCAAGAGCCGATTGAGCCGCAAGAATTTGTTGTTGCCACAGACAACAATTCCACAGAGGAACAGGCTTTTGAGATTGAAGATCACTCCAAACTAAATCCTAACCTTACTTTTGATACCTTTGTGACCGGTAAGGCAAACCAGTTGGCAAGGGCTGCTTCGATTCAGGTTGCCCATAACCCCGGCACCTCTTATAACCCCATGTTTTTATATGGGGGGGTAGGTTTGGGTAAAACTCACCTTATTCATGCGATCGGAAATCACCTTTTAAAAGAAAAGCCTAACGCCCGGATTCGATACATTCATGCCGAACAATATGTTTCGGACGTAGTGAGAGCCTATCAACAAAAAGCTTTTGATCGTTTTAAGCGTTATTACCACTCCCTCGACCTACTATTAATTGATGACATTCAATTTTTCAGTGGTAAATCAAGAACTCAAGAGGAGTTTTTTTACGCCTTTGAGGCGCTTTTAAGCAATAAAGCCCAGGTCATTATTACAAGCGACACCTATCCAAAAGAAATGGCTGGCATTGATGACCGCCTTATTTCTCGCTTTGACTCCGGCTTAACCGTAGCGATTGAGCCTCCAGAGCTAGAAATGCGGGTTGCTATTTTGATGAAAAAAGCTCTAAGCGAAGGTATTCCCATGAGCGAGGATGTGGCCTTCTTCGTTGCCAAACACCTTAGATCTAACGTTCGAGAGCTAGAGGGGGCGTTAAGAAAGATTTTGGCATTCGTTCGCTTTCACGGTAAAGAGGTCACGATTGAGGTGGCTCGCGTGGCTTTAAAAGACCTTTTGTCTATACAAAATCGACAAATATCAGTCGACAATATACAAAAGGCTGTTGCCGATTTTTACAGCATCAAGGTTGCGGATATGTATTCTAAGAAGCGCCCCGCAAACATTGCTCGTCCAAGACAAATTGCCATGTTTATGGCGAAAGAGTTGACCCAAAAAAGCCTGCCGGAGATTGGTGAACTATTTGGGGGGCGCGATCACACAACCGTTTTACACGCGGTTCGGAAAATTGGTGAAGAACGGTCTCATGATGGCCAACTGAACCATGAAATCCACGTTATTGAGCAAACCCTAAAATCTTAGGTTTTTTGCCTGTGGATAAAGCTGTGGATAGCTCAGTGAATAAGTTTGAGGATTGCCTGTGGATAAATTGTGGAAAGATGGCGCTTCATGCAAAAATAGGGTGTTGATAAAAAGTTATCCAAGATTTATGCACGGTTTATACAAAAGTTTTCCACAGGTTTTTTTTGTTTTAGTGGGTTGTTTTATATACAATTTTTGACTTATCCACTGAAATAACAAACCTTATTACTACTACTAATAAGATATATACAAGGATTTAAAAGCAATGCAACTCGTAAACACTTCAAGGGATAGTTTGTTAAAACCACTTCAGGTTGTGAGTGGCATTGTTGAGCGTCGACACACTTTACCGATCTTGGCAAATCTATTATTTAAGAAACAAGGTGACAAGATATCTTTTATTTCAACTGACATCGAAATTCAAATAACAACCAATGCCAGTTTTGGTGTCGGTGCTGAGGACGTTACTACGACGGTAGCTGCAAGAAAGTTGCTTGATATTTTGCGAGCACTTCCAGA
>JBJOEU010000029.1:0-9104 GCA_046049115.1 Pseudomonadota bacterium | reverse complement strand
AGCGCCGCTGCAAAAGTGGCTGACTTGATTGCTGAAGAAGGTAATCCAGAATTGAAGCTACGCGTGTTTGTTCAAGGTGGTGGTTGCTCAGGATTTCAGTATGGCTTCACATTTGATGATGCTGTAAATGAGGATGACACCCTTTTTGAAAAGAATGGCGTGACTTTGTTGGTAGATTCAATGAGTTTCCAATATTTAGTTGGCGCTGAAATTGACTACAAAGAAGACATCAATGGTTCGCAGTTTGTAATTAAGAATCCTAACGCGCAAACCACTTGTGGTTGTGGCTCTTCTTTCTCTGCTTAAGCAGGATAGCAAGCACCTAGAATTCTAGGACCCTTCGCTCCCGTAACGGCTGGCAAATTTGCTGGCCGTTTTTCTTTATGAGCCCACGCTAACCATGCGAATGCAAGGCCCTCTACTAGTTGTGGATCAATGCCCAGTGCATCGCTGGTCATAATATCGAATGAGTTTTTAAATACCTCTTTAGTTCTAGCTTTAAATAAGTTTAGTAATGCGGTATTACGAGCGCCACCACCGCAGACAATGAGAGTCTGGGTTTGCGGTGCATAACGCAGCACTGCTTGGAGTGATGAATCTACAGTCAGTTGCAATAACGTAGCTTGCACATCTTCCGAATTGATATTGTCTGCACCAATGTGTTTTTGCAGCCACTCCAAATGAAAGTCGTCTCGGCCTGTACTTTTTGGCGGTGCTTTTGCAAAAAATGAATCAGTCATCATTCTGGATAGCAGCGCTTGATTGACTTTACCTTGTGATGCCCAGGTACCATTTTCATCAAATGCATGACCTTGCTGTTCCGCAATCCAGGCGTCCATCAACATATTGCCGGGGCCGCAATCAAATCCTTTTACTTCAGTATCTTTGGGTAATAGCGTGAGGTTGGCAATGCCGCCAAGATTGAGGACGGCGATATTTTTATCTGTAGCAAATTGTTGTGCATGAAAAGCTGGTACCAGAGGTGCACCATGACCACCGGCAGCAAGGTCCCGACTTCTAAAGTCTGCAATGACATCAATTCCGGTCAACTCGGCAAGAAGCGCAGGATTGAGGGTTTGATGCGTATAGGCCAGATGATGAGCGAGATCAGCTTGGTGACGAATGGTTTGGCCATGGGCGCCAATCGCGCTGATGTCACCAGGAGAAAGATCATTCTGGATAAGCAAATTCTTCACTGTGTCTGCATAGGCTATCGCGAGGGCATTAGCAGCCTGATTTTCTCGGTGAATCTCGTTTGGCCCAGGAGCCTGGAGATCTAGCAGAGCTTTGCGTAATTCAGTGCTAAAGGGGGCGCTTACGGAGTCCATAAGGCATGTCTCCCCTGAGGCTTCAATCTTTGCCAGCACGGCATCTATCCCATCTAGGCTAGTACCAGACATCAGGCCAATAAAGAGGGATTGAGGCTTATTCATGCGGTATCAGGACTTTGTTCTCAGGAATGCGACAATTATGCTTTAGCAATCTAAATACTAATTTAACCGAATCAGTTCACTAATACAGCATGACGGCTAAACCAGAACAAAAATACCCACTGACTCCCGAAGTTTTTGCAGCCCTTGAAGTGACTAAACGGGGCTGTGATGAGCTATTGGTTGAGGCGGATTGGATTCAGAAGCTGGCTAAGAGCCAAGCAACGGGCACTCCCTTGCGTATTAAGCTAGGCTTAGATCCTACTGCGCCTGATATTCATTTGGGCCATACAGTTGTTCTGAACAAATTACGTCAGCTACAAGATTTAGGTCACACCGTGATTTTCTTGATTGGTGACTTCACCAGCATGATTGGTGATCCTTCAGGACGCAATGCAACACGTCCACCACTGACTGCAGAAGAAATTGCTGTCAATGCTCAGACTTACTATCGTCAAGCCAGCATGGTGCTTGACCCCGCTAAAACCGAAGTTCGCTATAACAGCGAGTGGTGCGATCCACTAGGCGCGCGCGGCATGATTCAGTTGGCAGCGCGATATACCGTTGCCCAAATGTTAGAGCGTGATGACTTTACCAAGCGCTACCGTAGTGGTGTACCCATCTCTGTGCATGAGTTCTTATATCCATTGATGCAGGGCTACGACTCTGTTGCTTTGAAGAGTGACTTAGAGCTTGGTGGTACTGATCAGAAATTTAATCTCTTAGTTGGGCGCGAGCTCCAGCGTGAGTATGGCCAAGAGCCACAATGTATTTTGACAATGCCACTGCTGGTTGGTTTGGATGGCGTGGACAAGATGAGTAAGTCCAAAGGTAATTACATTGGCATCAGCGAACCTGCTGGTGAGATGTTCGGCAAGCTTTTAAGTATCTCTGATGAATTAATGTGGGATTACTTCACATTACTGTCATTCCGACCGATGGCTGAAATTGATTTGATGAAGCAAGAAGTGGCTGCCGGTAGAAATCCTAAAGATTGCAAAGTGCTACTTGCACAAGAAATCGTTGCGCGCTTCCATTCGCAAGCCGCTGCTGAAAAAGCGCTTGAAGACTTTAATCACCGCGCTAAAGGTGGTGTACCTGACGATATTCCAGAGGTCAATCTTTCTGGCGCCCCAATGGGAATCGCTAATCTTCTCAAGGCTGCTGGCTTAGCCCCATCGACATCCGAAGCGAATCGCAACATTGAACAAAACGGTGTGAAGATTGATGGCGCAACTGTTGCTGATAAGCAGTTAAAGGTTGATGCGGGTATCTATATTGTTCAAGTAGGCAAACGTAAGTTTGCTAAGGTAACTCTGAGTTAAATCTTAAGACTCTATTGCGGAGTTACTTGGTGGCGTGAGCCCAAAGTGCTCATAGGCTTGACGGGTTGCCACGCGGCCACGCGAGGTTCTTTGTAGGTAGCCCTGCTGAATCAGGTAAGGCTCTAAGACATCTTCAATGGTGTCGCGCTCTTCACCGATCGCTGCTGCCAAGTTATCAATCCCCACTGGGCCGCCATCAAACTTATGCAAGATGGCTTCTAGTAACTTCCTGTCCATCACATCAAAACCACTGGGGTCAACATCGAGCATCTTTAATGCGGCATCGGCCATTTCTTTGGTGATGGTGCCAGTACCTTTGACTTCGGCATAGTCTCGCACTCGACGCAACAGGCGATTCGCAATACGTGGTGTGCCTCTAGCGCGCTTCGCAATCTCAACTGATCCCTCGGGGTCAATATCAGCCTTAAGTAGGCTAGCGGAGCGCGTAATAATTTTAGTGAGCTCTTCGGTGGTGTAGAACTCCAGTCTTGCCACAATACCAAAGCGGTCACGTAGTGGATTGGTGAGCATGCCGGCACGAGTCGTTGCGCCAATCAAGGTAAATGGCTTGAGATCAATCTTGACGCTACGTGCTGCAGGACCTTCACCAATCATGATGTCTAAGCTGTAGTCCTCTAGTGCTGGATACAGAATCTCTTCAACTACTGGAGAGAGTCGATGAATCTCATCAATAAAGAGAACATCGTTTGCTTCTAAATTGGTGAGTAAGGCAGCAAGGTCGCCAGGTCTGTCTAGAACTGGGCCACTAGTTTGGCGTAAGTTCACACCAAGCTCTCTAGCTATGATGTGCGCTAAGGTGGTTTTACCTAATCCGGGAGGACCAAACAAGAGAACATGATCTAGAGCTTCTTGTCTTGCTCTAGTCGCTGTAATGAAAATCTCTAATTGGGCACGAGCCTTGGTTTGGCCAACATATTCATCGAGCTGTTTGGGGCGCAAGGCCCTTTCAAAGACAGCTTCCGAGTTTCCGACTGCACCACTTACGATACGGTCATTGCCTTCGGGTAAGTCTTCTGGAATTGAGCTGAGGTCTTCTGTGTGGATTGCCATACTGCAAGTGTAGTGGTGTTTGGGTGACTGGTTATGAAGACTTCGAGAGGTATTTGAGGCCCATGCGGATACCGTCTGATACGTTGGTGTCCGGCGGGATTTGCTTGAGGGCGAGATGCGCTTCTTTTTCTGAATAACCTAGTGCCAAGAGGGCTTGCAATACCTCGCTGCTTGCTTCAATCGCTTGAGGTTTGCCACCCACAATTCCTAAATCGGGAGCCAACTTTCCTTTGAGCTCAAGGCAAAGGCGTTCAGCGGTCTTTTTACCAATACCGGGGACTTGAGTCAGGCGGCCAGCTTCTTGCATAGCAATTGCTTGGGCTAATTCATTGACGCTCATGCCAGAAAGCACTGCAAGGGCAGTGCGTGAACCAACGCCGCTGATCTTGATTAGCTGTCTAAACGCTTCACGCTCAGTTTCTGTAGCAAAGCCAAAGAGTTGCTGCGCATCTTCACGAACTTGGAAGTGCGTGAGAAGCGTAATTTTTTGATTGGTCTCTGGAAGTTGATACAGGGTGCTCATCGGCACGTCGATCTCATAACCAACGCCTTGGCAATCTACCAAAAGGCGGGGTGGATGAACTGAAACGAGAATGCCTTGTATGCGACCAATCATCTTAAGATCTTAACCTGTTTTATTGTTATTTCTTGCTAGTCTTTTTGGATGCAAGAGCGGTAGTAATTGCTTTTGGTATTTGGGCATGGTGTGCGGCACAAATCGCCACACCTAAAGCATCTGCCGCATCTGTTCCTGGCGCACGGCTAAGGCGCAGTAAGCGCTTCACCATTTCTTGAACTTGAGGCTTAGTAGCTCTACCGGTTCCCACAATCGATTGCTTCACTCTCAGTGCGCTGTACTCAGCAACCGGGAGCTTGTCAGATACTAAGGCTGCAATCACCGCGCCTCGCGCCTGACCCAACATCAGAGTGGAGCGAGGATTGACGTTTAGAAAGACTTCTTCAATCGCCGCTTGCTCTGGTTGATAGGTCTCCAGCACTTCTTTAATACCTGCGTACAAAATCCCCAATCTCACAGGAAGACCTTGGTCTGGATCACCACTTTCAATCGTCCCAGAGGCCACGTAGCTGAGCTTTTGGCCATCAACATCAATGACACCAAAGCCTGTTGTCCGTAGACCTGGGTCGATTCCTATCCAGCGCATAAGTGATTAGTGACGGAAATGGCGTGTGCCAGTAAAGATCATGGCGATGCCATGTTCATTGGCTGCTGCAATAATCTCGTCATCACGCATGCTGCCACCCGGCTGGATAGCGCAGCTTGCGCCACCATTCACAACCACGTCCAAGCCGTCGCGGAATGGGAAGAAGGCATCACTCGCTACTGCTGAGCCTTTGAGGCTGAGGCCAGCGTTTTCTGCCTTAATGCTTGCCATACGAGCAGAGTCAACGCGGCTCATTTGGCCAGCGCCAATACCAAGCGTCATACCGTTAGCGCAATACACAATCGCATTGGACTTCACGAACTTCGCAACGCGCCAGGCAAACATCATGTCATGCATTTCGCTTGGGGTTGGAAGGCGTTTGCTGACAACACGCATTTCGTTCTCAAGCACGTTCTTGGCATCAGGAGACTGAACTAGCAAGCCACCACCAACGCGTTTGAAGTCAAAAGCATTAAATGCAGTCCCCAGGGGAATCTCTAATAGGCGCACATTTTGTTTGGCAGCAAAGATGGCCTTGGCTTCATCACTAAAGCTTGGCGCAATCAATACTTCCACAAATTGTTTAGAAATCGCCTCAGCTGCCGCGCCATCACAGGGCACATTCAAAGCAATGATTCCACCAAAGGCTGAACTTGGATCTGTTTTGAAAGCTTTTTGATAGGCATCAAGTCCATTGGCACCTACAGCTACACCGCAAGGGTTAGCGTGCTTGATGATGACGCACGCAGCAGCACCGCCAGCATTACCAGTAAAGCTCTTGACGCATTCCCAAGCAGAATCGGCATCAGCGATATTGTTATATGAGAGTTCCTTGCCTTGCAATTGCTTGTAATTCGCAAGCGCACCATCGACTGGATAGATGTCTTTATAGAAGGCAGCAGATTGGTGTGGGTTCTCGCCGTAACGCATCTCTTGTACTTTTTCAAAGGCAAGGTGCAGTGTTTCTGGATAGGCGGAACGTTTCTCGTGATCGAGGTCATCACCTAAGGCAGATAAATAATTGGCAATCGCACCGTCGTATTGAGCGGTATGGGCAAATACTTTTTTAGCCAGGCTCAAATTAGTCTTATAAGAAACTTCATTCTGATTGGCTTTCATTTCCTCGAGAACGGGTGCGTAATCTTCTGGAGAAATGAGCACGGTCACATCTTGATGGTTTTTGGCGGCAGCACGCAACATTGCTGGACCACCAATATCAATGTTCTCAACTGCATCTTCAAATGAGCAATCCGCCTTAGCAACGGTTTCATTGAATGGATAGAGGTTAATCACGAGCATGTCGATCGTATCGATGCCATGCTCTTTTAAAGCAGCCATATGCTCAGGAAAATCTCGGCGAGCTAGTAAACCGCCATGCACCATTGGGTGCAAGGTCTTTACGCGACCATCGAGCATCTCTGGAAACTTAGTAAGTGAGGCTACTTCCACTACGGGTAGATTATTTTCAGTAAGGAGTTTTGCAGTGCCACCAGTAGAGATCAGCTTGATGCCTTGCTCATGAAGGGCTTTGGCAAAGGGCACAATGCCATTTTTATCGGAAACAGAGAGTAAGGCTGTGCGGATCATATTTTTCGGAATGTTTGATTAATTAAGAATTTGCAAATGGGGTCTGAGTTACTTTAGGAGCTGATGCTCAACTAACTTTTTGTGAAGCGTATTGCGGTTAATGCCTAGATATTGCGCTGCTAAAGACTGATTCTGCTTTGCATGCTGCATTACTAATTCGAGCATCGGCTTTTCAACCACTGCAAGAACCATCTGGTATAGATCGGAGGGAGGTGTTCCTTTGAGATCATTCAAGTAACCTTGAAGTTGGGTCTCAATACATTCAGAGATGGGGTGCTTATTGGTCATAGATAAATTAAATAACTAAAAACAAGATTTAGGCTGCTTCTAAAAATAACAAACGATCAGAGTGGGATTTCATTTCATTGAAAAAATCATTCACCATCTGTAATTGGGTTTTGCAATCATCGGCAGTGTTCATTCTTTGGCGAAAGGCATGGGAGTCACGTAAGCCCTTGCAGTACCAGCCGATATGCTTGCGCGCTGTACGCAAGCCAACGTATTCACCATAGAATTCATAATGATCAATGAGATGCGCATTCATGATTTCTTGAATCTCATTAATCTGCGGTGTGGGTAACTTAGCACCCGTTTCCAGAAAGTGATGAATTTCACGAAAGATCCAAGGGCGTCCTTGAGCGGCGCGACCAATCATGATGGCATCAGCACCAGTTTCTTTCAAAACAAATTCTGCTTTTTCTGGAGTGGTAATGTCGCCATTGGCAACCACCGGAATGGCAACACTATTTTTTACTGCAGTAATCGTTTCGTATTCAGCTTCACCGTGATAGAGATCGGCTCGCGTGCGACCATGAACGGTCAGCATGGAGATGCCAGATTGCTCAGCAAGACGCGCAATACCCATTGCATTTTTATGTTCGCGATCCCAGCCCGTCCGAATCTTTAAAGTTACAGGAACTGCATCAGGTCCTACGCCTACGGCTTGAACTACAGCTTCTAAAATTTGCTGCACCAAAGGCTCATCTCTTAACAGTGCAGAGCCGGCTGCAACATTGCATACCTTTTTGGCTGGGCAACCCATATTGATATCAATAATCTGGGCACCGTGATCGACGTTGAGTTTGGCGGCTGCAGCCATCATCTGTGGATCGGCTCCGGCAATTTGGACTGCAATCGGATTAAATTCACCTTGGTGATTGGCGCGACGCTGGGTTTTTTCGCTCTTCCAAAGCAAAGCGTTAGAGGCGATCATTTCAGATACGGCATAGCCAGCACCAAGCTTTTTGCACAGCTGACGAAATGGACGATCCGTTACCCCAGCCATTGGGGCAACAAATAATCTATTTGCGAGAAGGTGTGGGCCAATCTTCATGGTGTTTAGGCTGGGTTCTGGAGGGCTTCTAGTGCTTGGGAAAGGGTGACACTTTAGCACAGGTCGGCCTAAATCTGCCTAAAAAATAGGCAGATTCACTGATTTAGATCAAACGGGGAATGCTTGTATTTTGGAGGCTATTTCAGCCTCTTAGCGCCTACCAAACATCATCTGGCGGGCTAAGGCTGTTTTGATGGGAGGAAGCCATTGGAGGGCTGATAAAGCCAATCCACGGCCAATCACAATCGGAAATAGATTGGAGGTGAAGATTCTGGCCATGAAGTCAGTGAGACCTATTGTGGCTGAGCGATCGAGCTTGCGACTTTGAGCGTATTCCTGCAGGGTAGTTTCAATGGCTAAAGGCGTTTTTTTATCCTCAGGCTTAGAGAAGAGGGTGCTGAGTTTTTCTGCCAAGAGATAAGCATCCCGTAACCCGAGATTAAGACCTTGTCCCGCAACGGGATGTAAAGTTTGGGCAGCATTGCCAATCCAAACTTCGTTGGCCTGGGTAATTTCTTTGCGGTAATTGAGCCCAAGCTCGTAAAGTCGGCGATCTTGGATTTTGAGAAACTGTCCAACGCGTGAGCCAAACTCGGCTTGCAAGCTTTTCAGAAAATCAGCATCACTTAAGGCGAGACGTGCCTGTGATGAGATTGGAGTTCCACACCAAATCAGGTTCAGAATATTGGGACCATAGTGACTGGGTAGAACAGCCAAAGGACCTTCTGAAGTAAAGCGCTCCCAAGCTTCGAAGGGTGATGCATTTTCAACTTCCACTAAGCCAACCAACGCAGATTGTTCATAGTCTCTGCCAGACTCCACCCAGTCTTGGGTTTTAAATAAACCACCTTCAGCGTGTACTACGCATTTGGCTTGAATGTTTTCAACATCGGTGTTGGCATCGATATGTTTCCAAACAAAATGGGGGCTATTAGCTTGAATGGCTTTCAAGGCTTTGCGCAGAGTGAGATGAATATCGCGATAACGAATGATGTGGCCTAGGGCTTTTTGACCAAGCTCTTCTCGAGTCATCAGAGCACGACCAAATCGACCCGCTTGCGAGACATGTACCCGATGAATATCAGCACACTCAGAGGGCCATGCATTAATGGTGTCAAGCAACAGCTTGCTGCCGTGAGATAGCGCGACTCCCCTACTATCAGCATTAGCTAAATCAGCATCATCCACAGGATTG
>JBJOEU010000028.1:0-9515 GCA_046049115.1 Pseudomonadota bacterium | reverse complement strand
GCAGTCGCCCAATCTGATTTCTTAACGTCTCGGTAAATAACATCTACTGATTCAGCGCTGCACCCCATAATTTTGACTGCCGCCTCTGTAATTGCCTTAGCGTACTCACGCTTGACCTCATCGCTGCGACCCTCAAATATTTGAACTTGAATTAATGGCATAGACATCTCCTATTTACTGTTTTTTAATAAACCTAGATAAGCTGGCCACTCTATCTGACCTTCCTCATCGCCATCACAGCATAGTTGCTCATAAGTCATCCTGCAAATTGCTGGATCGGGCAATACCAACCCCTCTACCTCACCTGCTAATAGTTGAATTTTGCAGGCCTTATCTAGTACATCCATCAAATAGAATGCCTGCTGAATGCTAACTCCACAGACGATGCTGCCGTGGTTCTCTAACAATAAAGCTTTTTTATCCCCAAGAGAGAAGATGAGTTCTACTTGCTCAGACGCTGATAAGGCTAGCCCTTGATAGCGATGCTTTGCAATATCAGCATAGAAGCGTAAGGCATGTTGCGATAGCGGTAGTAGACCTTGTTTTTGTGCTGAGACAGCAATGACGGAGTCAACGTGCAGATGTAATACACATGCTGCATCTGGTCTAGCCGCATGTACTGCCCCATGAATGGCAAAACCAGATTGATTCACTGGCCCGATGCCTGAGAGGATTTCTCCTTGGACATTCACCTTGACTAAATTTTCTGGAGAAACTTCATCAAAGCGTAAACCAAATTGATTAATTAGATAAGCGCCCTCTTCATTTGGAATAGAAGCTGAAATATGGGTATAAATACCGTCATCCCACCCCTTTAATGCAGCGAGTCGATACGCTGCAGCTAAATTGATTCGAACTTCTTCTTCAGTTTGATTCGTCATATCGGAAAACTACAGGTCCATAGTGCGATGCAAAATCTTGGGCCTCATCTCTTCCCAAAGACCTTCAAACTCTTCAACCCTATCCTCAGATAGGGTCATGGCTTCAAAGAGGCCACCAAAGAAGATAGTCTTTTTGGGGGCTAAGATCTTTTCAAACTCCGTGAGCCCAACCGGCTTATCCTCGATATCCCGTGTTAATTGGGCGGAGCACACAATAGCCTGCGCATCATCCTGATCAATCACTGCAAACTCAATGAGCTGTTGAGACTTTTCTAAAACTACTAAAGTTCCACGCGCATAACAAACTGCCTCATGCTCTTGCACGATATACGCCAAAAATTGATTTTCTTCATCCGCACCCATACGCAAGTCGTCAATAAAAAAGAGGTATTGACTCCCTTCCCCATTAATTAAGGTGAAGACCTTGGGGATCACTCCATGCCCTAAGGCAAGATTGCGGTAATAAGAAGACAGTTCAACGGCGAGGTTTTCAGCGAAAAGATGCATAGGCAATCAAGAGATTAAAGGTTATTCAATACGAGTTTTAATAGACTCAATAATTTTGGTAAATGGCTCGGCTTTAACAGAGCTTTGACCTTTGAAGGGCTGATCCGTAATTACCAAAAGCGAGATCAGGGCACCTAAAGTGACAGGCAGGATTTTTAAGCCCATGAAAAAAGAGTCTGAAGGCAAGAACAAGGTATTGATCCCAAGTAGTGCCACCATACAAATAATAATCACAACCCAGAAAAGATTCGGCAACCGGACACAAGAGCGCTCGATCCGCGATTCTCTACTTTCGGCAACCTCTTCGGCCTTTTTGAGAATATCGGTATACATTGCTGTTTGCCTATTAGTCTGAGGCTCGAGCGATAAGAGCTTGCGAGAAATACCTCGCCAAAGCATATGCGTCTTTTTGCTACCCTGACCAATCTTCAGCAAGTTCCACTCGTCGTTCACAATGGAATTCATGTACTCAAACAGCTCCTTACGCACGGGGGTAATCGCAGGATCTCCATAGCGCGCCAATAAGCGATCTAGATTATTAATTTGACCCGCCTCCCGGGAGACCAGAGATTGAACCTCGCGAAAATTTGTTTGCGCTTGATTTAATAAGAAACCGATTAGCAGTCCACTTAAGGTAATGATCGATCCGAAAAGACTTAAACCCAACCTCGTACTATCCTCTGTTGGAGCAAACAAAGGTATGGTCTGCAAAATGCGTGGCATCACGTCTAACAACACCACGAAGAACAGCACCAGAATAATTAATATCTGAATATTGCTACGTCGATAAATCCAATTGAAAAACATGTGAGCCCTTAAATAAACTATTAGTGACTCAAAGTATTGTTTAGGAAAGTCATGGTGCGCTCCCAAGCTAAATCAGCAGCAACTTGCTTGTATTGCAACGGTGGCAAGCCCCTAGCATCTGACTTTGGATTAGCAAAAGCATGCTTAGCGTCATAGCGCTGGAAATCATACGTAGCTCCAGCTGCTTTTAGCTTTTCTTCCAATTGATCTACACCAGCGATAGAGAAAAAATCATCCTGCAGGGCCCAATGCGCCAACATCGGCTTTTGGATAGCCGGCGCATCAACATACTCCAGCGGAGGGTAACCATACCAAACCACCGTTCCATCGCATTCGGGGACAAGGCCGGCTGACAGGACTGTAAGCGCCCCGCCCATACAAAAACCGGTGACAGCAACTTTAGCGCTACCTGTTGCCTTGAGATACTGAACAGCACCACGAATATCTTGGCTAGCAGCATCACCGAAATTCAGATCATTCATGAGGTGCTCTGCTTCATTTACTTCCAGGGCGAGCTTACCTCGGTAAAGATCTGGGACTAGGGCGCGGTATCCCGCTTTTGCTAAACGGTTGGCCACATTCTTAATCTCATCATCCAGACCCCACCACTCCTGAATTACCACCACTCCAGGGGCATTTGTTGGATTAGCTGGCTCAATTAAATAGGCTTCTACTGAGGTGCCATCTGGCCTCTTAAATGAAATCATCGCAATCTTTCTTTTCAAATCAATACGGTTTACTGCACCTGTTTATCGGTATGAATATAGCCCACCAACCAGAATGTAAGCAAGCCGCACATAGCCGCTCCATAACCAACCAGGTTGTAGTGCTCCATTTTTCCATCTGTACCAATTGTCACCACCATGCCAGCAAGGACTGAGGCAAGCCCCGATGCTAACATTTGCACTGAGCCTACCAAGCTCATAAAGGTACCCCGAATTTTGGCATCTACCACTTGACTGACGATTGCCATCGCTGGAATCATGCGGCCTGAAACTAAGACAAAAAATGCAGTGGAGTTAATCAACACCACCCAAAGCGGTACTGGCATCAAATGGGTCGTCACTAGCAATGGGGCCAAACTGATCACCGCAAGCACTCTGAATACTTTAACTTTGCCATAACGATCGGCCAGATGACCAATCCAGCGAGAGCTCATGAGCGTAGCAATACCGCCGCAAAGATAGATCAAAGAAATATAGGAGTTATCAACACCTACATTAGAGGTGAGGTAGAGTGCAATATACGGGATGACAGAAAATCCTGTGAGCATGATGAGCGCCATAAAAAAGAATGCTCGCAGATGCTGGTGAGCAACAAAGACATTCCAAATTTGACTGAGGCGACTTCCCTCATGTGAGTGCAGTAAGTGACCAGAAATTTTGGGGATATTGCGATACCCCAAATACAAAATGAGAGTGGATATCAAGGCAATAAAAAAGAATGGTGCTCGCCAACCTAAGTAAGGAATATTGTTGGCTAACAATAGGCTCAGGGGAACTCCCGCCACAGTAGATACCGAGAAAGCAGACATCACCGTACCCAAAGCCTTGCCTCTACGCTCAAACGGGATAGAGTCGGCAATGATGGTTTGAACTAATGAACCCAAGATGCCGCCGAACGCACCTGCAAATGCCCGAGCAATAAAAAGAGAGTGGTAATCCGGCGCCAAACCACAGACTAAGGTGGCAATAATGAAACAAGCATACAAACTCAGGAGCAGCACTCGCCTCTCAAAGCGATCAACAAAGTAGGTAGCAAATACACCAGCAAGCGCTGCGGCGAAAGTATATGAAGAAAGTAACAGACCGAACTCATGGGTATTGATATTGAGCTCACGAATAAATTCGGGACCCAAAGGCATCATGATCATGAAGTCAAGGATGTGAGTGAACTGAATTCCGGCCAAGGAGAATAAGAAAAAGTATTCCCCCTTCTTTCCCCCTGGCATGTGATGCTCGGTCAATGGTTTCTTTACATGAAATTGGAGATGTGCCATTATCAACCCACCATGAAATCAATGCTCTAGCCCTCCTACAACCCCCATGAACAACATCATCACCGCCTACTCTGAGTTCCCTTTTTTACTCCTAGTACGAGATTCTATGTGGGGAATTGTCTGTCTTATTTTGATATTGGTGTTCCATGGTAGCGCCATTAACCATGTCTACATGCGCTTTGAGCGCCTTACTCGTAAAAATCTCGCGAAACAGGAATATAACCGCGTCTTCTTTCACTTTTATGCCACCTTTGTATTTCTGGCGATGTTCCACTTGCTGGAAATTCTGCTTTGGTCGTTTTTCATCATCGGCTTAGGAATTATGAAAACACCCATTGATGCCATTCTCTTCGCAGGTAGCTGCTACACAACCGTGGGCTTTGAGTCCGATACATTGCTGGACGGCTGGAAAACCTTTGCATTTTTTATCTCTTTGAGCGGCCTGTTTTCACTGGCTTGGACCACTACCATCATGATCGGCATGACTACCTCCTATAAAAACGCTTGGGACCAGAAATATCGTAATTCCAGCGTCTATTAAGCAAAGTCATTCATATCCTGCAATTCATGGTGATAGGGTGTATCATTAGGGTTAACCCTTAAGGAGCTCACCATGGCACATTCAAACTCAGTACATTTTCAATCATCACCCGCTATCAGCATTAAGCCGTTTTTAGCTATTAAAAACTTTTTTGTTCTATTGGCTACCGCTTTTAGCGAAGCTAAAGTGCTTGAGCAGAAATCACGTAAAACTAGTGGAAATTGGTAATTTATTGCTGATTTAGCTCTGTTTTAGACTATTTTTGGTCATTTTTTAGAAATAAGCCTCCGTTTTTTGGAGGCTTTTTCTTTTAAACATCACTAACGCAAAACGTAATAACCATAGACGCAGCGCGACCCACCCCGGGACGGATTATGGGTATCTTGAATCACACCATCAATTACAGCAGTCAGATGCTTAGAAACCTTCACAATCAATCTACCAGAAGGTAGCTCGTTTGCCAGTAAGTGCACTTTACAACCAGCGCCAACCTGCATGGTGGGTACCCATTCAAACCCATGACCCACGATGTAGTCATGAAATACATTGCGATGATTCCCATTACGCGGTGAAGCGCCCTTAGCATTAAGACGCCTAGCCAACTTGTCGTTTCGTAAATCGGCATAAGCTGCATTGGCAGAACGAAGATCTTCGTAGACCTGCAAATAAGGTAATTGGGCGGCAATCGCAATCGCTCGAACTACGCAATCACCAGCCCCACCTTTAAAACCTGCAAGCGCCCTACCTCCATCGTTGAGTTGAAAGCCCAGCTCTTGGCCGCGACTATTGGATAGCCTGGTAAAGAGGTTTAAAAAATTGAGCATAGAGTGGTCGGGATTTTAAGTAGGTTTTCACAAAAAGAAAAATGGACTTGCCTTTCGACAAATCCATTCATATTTGCTGGTCACTTCAGCTTACTTTGCTTGTGCCTGCTTCACCTTCAAACGCCAAGCATGCAACAATGGCTCGGTATATCCGTTGGGCTGCTCCAGACCCTTAAAAATCAGATCACTTGCAGCCTGAAAGGCGAAGGAATCCTTATAGTTTGGCATCATCGGCTTATAGAGAGGATCATCAGCATTTTGAGCATCAACAATACTAGCCATGCGTTGCATAGCTTCCTCAACTTCCGCCTTGGTTACATAGTTGTGCAGCAACCAGTTTGCAATGTGCTGACTAGAAATACGCAATGTTGCGCGATCTTCCATTAAACCTACGTTATAGATATCAGGTACCTTGGAGCAACCAACACCTTGGTCAATCCAGCGCACTACATAGCCCAAAATACCCTGGCAATTATTGTTGAGGGATTCGCGAATCTCTTCTTTGGTCCAATCAGGATATAGCGCAATTGGCACAGTCAAGAGTTCATCGGTTAAGGCTTCATACTCAGCTGCAGTATCTTGCTTCTCCATTTCTTCTTGGATCTTTGCCACATCGACCTGATGATAGTGAATGGCATGCAAAGTGGCGGCAGTCGGCGAAGGTACCCAAGCAGTATTTGCTCCAGCTTGAGGGTGTGCAGCTTTTTGCTCAACCATTTCCTTCATGAGATCTGGCGCAGGCCACATGCCTTTACCAATCTGTGCGCGACCACGCAGGCCGCAATCCAAGCCTGCCAATACGTTACGGCGCTCATAAGCTCCGAACCATTTAGCAATCTTCATCCTACCTTTGCGAACCATGGCACCGCCGTACATGCCGGTATGCATTTCATCGCCAGTGCGGTCTAAGAATCCAGTATTAATAAAGGCAACGCGAGCACCAGCTGCAGCGATGGCAGCTTTAATGTTGACGCTCATGCGGCGCTCTTCATCCATGATGCCTAATTTGACTGTGTTCTCAGGTAAGCCAAGTAATTTCTCAACCCGACCAAAGAGCTCACTTGCAAATGCTACTTCTTCTGCACTGTGCATTTTTGGCTTCACAATATAGACAGAGCCTTTACGTGTGTTACCAATAGCTTGAGTCGCTGGGCGATTAATGTCATACAAAGCAATCAAGACAGTCACGACCGCATCTAAGATACCTTCATAGATTTCCTTACCTTCACCAGTCATGATGGCGGGGTTAGTCATCAAGTGACCCACGTTACGCAGAAACAAAAGTGATCGGCCATGCAAAGTCACAACGCCGTCTTTAGCATTGACAGCACCAATACCTGCAGTGTATTGACGGTCTGCGTTGAGTTTACGGGTAAAAGTCTTGCCACCTTTGCTGACTTCCTCAACCAAGGTACCTTTGAGAATGCCTAACCAATTCTCATAAGCAAGGACTTTGTCATCGCCATCAACAACAGCTACAGAATCTTCTAGGTCCAAAATAGTTGAGAGCGCAGCTTCAAGCACTACATCATTTACCCCAGCTGGATCAGAGGCGCCAATGGTTTTAGTCTTATCAATTTGAATATCAATATGAATACCATGGTTACGCAATAGAACGGATGATGGTGCAGAGGCATCGCCTTGGTAACCAACAAACTGTTTCTCATCGGTCAGGCCTGTTGTGCTGCCATCTTTTAATTTCACGGAGAGTTTTTTATCTACAACGCTGTAGGCAACTACATCACCATAAGAGGCTTTAGCCAAAGGAGCTGCTTGATCTAAAAACTGGCGGGCGTAGGCAACTACCTTAGCACCACGAATCGGGTTATAGGCTCCTGCTTTGGTGGCGCCGTCTTCTTCAGAAATCACATCTGTGCCGTACAGAGCATCATACAAAGAACCCCAACGCGCATTGGCAGCGTTTAAGGCATAGCGTGCATTGAGTACTGGGACAACGAGTTGAGGGCCAGCTTGTAGAGCAAGCTCATCATCCACATTCTGAGTGGTAGCCAACACTTTGGCAGGTACGTCGTCGATATAACCAATTTCTTTCAAGTACTTGCGATAAGCAGGCATATCTTTAATTGGGCCAGGATTAGCTTGATGCCATTTATCCAAATCCAATTGCAAGCGATCCCGCTTAGCTAGTAATGCTTCATTTTTTGGAGTCAGATCTTTAACGATCTCATCAAAACCCTTCCAAAAGTCTGCGCTTTTAATCCCTGTGCCAGGCAAAACTTGATCTTCGATAAAACGGTAAAGCGGTGTAGCTACTTGAAGGCTATTACATTGTGTACGTGCTGTCATTTCTAAATCCCAAAACAAATGTGTAAATTAAATATAAAAAGTTAAAAAGGAAGTGCTTTATTAACCTTTGAATGGATGCTGTAGAAGAATCGTTTCATCGCGCTCTGGTCCTGTTGAGACCATGGCGATCGGCTTCCCTGCAACTTCTTCGATACGACGCAGGAACTTCTGTGCCTCTATTGGGAGTTTGTCCCATTCACGAATACCAAAAGTAGTTCCCTTCCAACCCGGGAAATCCTCATAAATTGGTTCACAACGCGCAACAGCTTCAGCGCCACGCGGCAATACATCTAATGTTTGACCGTCAAGCTTGTAACCCACGCAAAGACGAATAGTCTCAAAGCCATCCAATACGTCAAGCTTAGTGATGCACAAACCGGATAAACCGTTAATCTGAATGGAGCGTTTCAATGCAGCAGCATCCAACCAACCAGTGCGACGCGGACGACCGGTGACAGAACCAAACTCTTTACCCACTTCAGCCAAACGAATGCCAACGGGATCTTGCTTGGCTGGGTTATCAAAGTCGTATAGCTCACTTGGGAACGGGCCAGCGCCAACACGCGTACAGTAAGCCTTAGTAATACCCAAGATATATTGCAATGAATCCGGGCCAACACCAGAGCCAGCAGCAGCATTACCAGCTACACAGTTGCTGGAAGTTACGTACGGATAAGTACCATGATCAATATCAAGCAAAGTGCCTTGCGCACCTTCGAATAATAAATTTTGGCCAGCTTGCTCTGCTGCATATAAAGCGCTTGAGACATCGACTACCATCGGCTTAATGCGCTCTGCATAAGACATGGCTTCTTCTAAAGTCTTTTGGAAATCTACTGGCTCAGCCCCATAGTAGTTGGTGAGCATGAAGTTGTGATACTCCAAGTTCTCACGCAATTGCGCAGCAAACTTTTCTGGATAGAACAAATCCTGAACACGTAGGGCACGCCTGGCTACCTTATCTTCGTATGCTGGTCCGATACCACGACCAGTTGTGCCAATCTTGGCATCGCCACGCTTTTTCTCACGAGCATGATCGATGGCTACGTGGTACGGCAAAATCAAAGTTGTTGCTTCAGAAATCTTTAAACGGGATTGCACATCCAAGCCAGCAGCCTCTAACTCACCGATTTCTTTAAAGAGTGCCTCTGGAGAAAGTACAACACCATTACCAATGTAGCAAATCACGTTCTTATGCATGATTCCGGAAGGAATGAGACGCAAAATCGTTTTTTTATCGCCAATAATCAGCGTATGACCAGCATTATGTCCACCCTGAAAACGCACGACTGCTTGCGCATGGTCAGTCAACCAATCAACTACTTTGCCCTTGCCCTCGTCACCCCACTGGGTACCAATGACAACGACGTTACGACCAGGAGCTTGTTGCTTTAAAGACATAATAAAATCCAAAAAATAATTACAGAATTAGTGTGTTGTTTACAGAGCGTCTACTTCTTTTTTACTACCCATGAGCTATCTTGCTTTACTAACTCACGATCACAAAGATATTCAGCGGTTTCTACATCATCGCCACCAAGCGCTTGGATGACCACTTCACCAGCATCACGCAACTGCGCAATCTTGCTAGCTAAGTCCGCATCCAAAGTCCAAGGCGCTACGATGGCGGGCTTTCTTTGCGCTAGAGG
>JBJOEU010000027.1:0-9544 GCA_046049115.1 Pseudomonadota bacterium | reverse complement strand
GGCGTTTAGTGTCGACCCATTTGCTGGGATGCTAGCTTGGAATAGTGAACTCGTTATTCTGATTGACTCAAAACTACAATTAGAAATTACGGGGTTTTATAGCGCCCCCGCACAAAATAATCATGCCTACGTAAAACATTGGGAAGAGTTAGAAAAATTTTCGCATACTGCACTTTTTCCATCGCATCTTCTGGTGATTAAACCTACAGACCAATACCATCCACAATCAATCAAAAATATTGGCAATATTAAGCAGCTAAAGGATGCCTTTGAATGGGCTCGTGCGAACTCTTCAAAGGGGCTTGTTTATGTTGAAAATGATCTTAGAGCGTTTGCCAATCCAACGCGTATGGAAAATATTCGGTTGGCAACTCTCGATCTTGCAAATAAAATTAATTCCTTATGCCCAGCATGCCAGACACCAGGATATTGGATCAAAGACATTCAGCGCGGCTTACCCTGCAATGCCTGTGGCATGCCTACCAATCAAGAGATCACAAAAATATGGGGATGCCTCAAATGTGAACATCGAGATGTCGAGGGCATCAAGATGCTCAAATTTGCAGACCCATCTCTCTGCAGCCACTGCAACCCGTAATTTGGTTTTGTTCACTTCTTTTTTTGCTTTACTGCAGCACTACTCTTTTCAAAGTTTGAAAATGAATCTGTCATAGCCGCCCGAATCTGATCAAAATTCTCAAGCGCACTATTAAAAGAGGCTTTAAATATCGAAGTGTATGGCTCAGCACCGGCAGGAGAATTTTGCGTTGCCTCATTCACAAAATGAATTAAGTCATGTTGCGACTCTTTGATCATTGCCTCAGCAATTTTTGCTAACTCCTTATTTCCGCTAGCTAAGGCTTGAAAGAGTTGGGATTGATACTCGGCCACCTCTTTAGCAGCATCTTGCAATACCTCAGCGTGGACATAATCAAATGCCGCCTTAGGATCCTGGGTTTTCATCAGCTCCGCTACTTTGGCCTGCATTCGAGAGGAAAGTTCTTGTGCAGCGCGCTGGTTTAATTGCGCGATCTCCTGCGCGCTTGTTAACGCTACCTGACCAGCCGCCTGAGCAGCCTTCATACCCTTGGTCTGATTTGCCATTGCATTCAAGTCAAATGGATTCTTACTCATGCGTAACTCCCCAATTCAATTAGTAATTGATTCAATCTACTCCTGAATGAAAGGCATTGAGATAGAGAAATACCACTAGAGGCGGGCAGAAATACAAAAGGGCGCCCAAGCGCCCTTTTCAGTCTAGCAAATTGACTTACTAGGCTTAGCGCACGACGATATTCGCTCCCTGACGCAATTGGGAGAGGAATTCAAACTGCTTTTTCTGCATCATGGCATTACGAATAGCTACCTTAGCTTGCTCATAGGTTGGGGGCTTACTAGATTTTTTGTCTTCCAACTTAATTAAATACCACCCCTGTGGCATCTGAATCGGAGTAGGAGAAACCTGACCCTTAGATAAGATCGTGAGAACAGCGGCAATCTGTGGCAAAGTTTGCCCGGCCTGCACCCAGCCTACAGCGCCACCTTGAACCTTATTGGGTGCGAGTGAAACACTCTTGGCTACCTTATCAAAAGACTCGCCTTTCTTAATCCTAGCTAGAGCAGCTTGTGCATCAGCTTCAGTAGCAACAGCAATATCACTTACCTTGTACTCCACAATCATCCCTTGTGAGCCCAAAGAAGCAATCTCACGGTTGTACTCCGCCTGCACGTCAGCATCACTCACGGGATTTTTAGACATGTAAGTAGAAAGCTCTAAGTCTGCTAAATAATTTTGCCGAATCAAAGCCAGCTGACTATTGGCTCTATCAGAGTTGGCCAGACCATCTTTCTCAGCTTGCTGAGATAGAAGTGAGATTTCAATCATTTTTCCTAAGACTGCATTACGAAGCTCTGGAGAATCTTTTTGACCCTGCGCTATGGCCGCCTGAATGCCTTGCTCCACAAGATCATTGCTGATGATCGCCCCATTGACGGAAGCAGCAGCATTCACGGGTAATGCATTCTGAGAATATGCCGCCGTTGAAAGCCCTAAGGCCATTACAAGACTTACAACATAAGGAATGGAAAGGGATTTCATGGATAACTCTTTTCTAAAATGTAGAAGCAATATTAACAGTTTGCGATCATTAAAAAACGATGGTCGCAGGGATGGGTTCAAATGGCGCAGCCGACTCAGCCCCCTGCGCTTGGGCCTGCTCCTCACCATCTGGATTCTTGATATAGCGAGCATCAAAAGGTGCATTCGGACGCTGATTGATAGAAGGACTCTTCATATAAACAGGTCCAGCAGGCGTCTCTATGGGTGCAATAGGCTGGCTATTGAATTCCTGAATTTGACTTGGAGTGTAAGGGGAGAATGTTTGTGCATTAACAATGCCTGGAGATACAAAACCTAATGCGACACTTGAGATATAAATTATTCTGAACTGGGTTGCTATACGCATCACTCTTTCCTATTTGTACTGTTTTATTTTAGAGCCAAAAAACTTCAAGTAGGCATATAAAAAAGGTATCCTAGATTCACAAGCCCTATCGATCTATTATGAATACATCCTCCTCCTTTACCAACAAGGTCCATATGCTTAGTGATGGGGGTCATTACCGGACTCGCCCTGTAGAGGCGAATGATCGAGCGCGAATCATTGAGCTATTCAATCACCTCTCGCCCGAAAGTCGCTATCTCCGATTTGCCCATGCAATCTCCAAACTTCCAGATGACTTTCTTGAGGACATCCTGCACTTGGACTATAAAAAAGAAATGGCATTGCTTGCAATCATGACAGCGCACACTGGGGCTGAGGAGATTATTGGGATGGCACGCTATGTGACACCACCCAATCAAAATACTTGTGAATTTTCTCTAAGCGTAAGTGATAGCCACACTACACAGGGCATTGGCACACATTTAATGCTAGATCTCATCGAACATGCCAAAAAGAATGGATTACAAGAAATGATTGGATACGTTTTAAGTAAAAATTCTAGAATGCTTCATCTTGTCTCTGATCTGGGCTTTCAGATTCATAGCCAGGATGATGACCCTGACTTTAAAACTGTGAGCCTGCCACTGTGAACCAAGCAAACCAAATCCATTCAGAAAATTCAATCCTCATCTTGATCGATTTACAGGGGCGTCTCATGCCCGCGATTGATCAAGGTGAAGCAGTACTCAAGCAATGTATTCGCGCTGCTCAAATTGCCCAATTACTCGAGATTCCAATTATTGGTACAGAGCAAAGTCCGAGCAGCTTGGGAAGTAATCTCGATTCTATTAAATCGTTTTGCACTAAAACGATTGAGAAGGAACATTTCAATGCCTGCGCTGACGGCCTTGCTGCCGCCATTCCGGATAATCGCCAACAGTGCATTCTGATGGGATGCGAAACCCACGTCTGCTTAATGCAAACTGCGCTTAAACTCATCGATGAAGGCTACGATGTTTCCGTAGTGGTGGATGGGGTTGGCTCACGCCGAGCACTCGATAAGCAAATTGCGCTTGATCGACTGGGCATTGCTGGAGCGCGACTGATTACTGTTGAGATGCTTGGATTTGAGTGGCTAAAGACAGCTCAAAATCCCGTCTTCAAAGAAGTTCTTGCACTACTAAAATAATAGGGCTGGGCTTGCAAGTCTTTATTTGCTATTCTGCAGCATCACTTAAAGGATTCCTATGACGAACGACACTCAAACCCAAAACGACGAAGATTTTGATTACGGGTGCGAATGCGCCATGACGCTATTAAATGAGCCAACAGAAGATTGCTTGAATGATCTGATTGATGAGCTAGATGAAGATGGCATGATCGCCACAGAAGTAGTTTACGGTCTCCTGGCAACGATCCTCATGAGCATCACCTCAGAGGATGAAGATGATGAGGAAGTGCAGTAAAGCGAACTAAGCTAAGATTTTCAGGGCGAATTGATCCATGGCACTTGCCATGGCGATATCTAGCTCGGTCAGAGCCTTCATCGAATGGGTGCTCAATTTCACTGATACCCTATTCCATGCATTTGACCAGTCTGGGTGATGATCCAACTTCTCAGCGAAATCCGCACACAGTGTCATGAACTCAAAGGCGCTCTTAAAGTCCTTAAATACAAATATCCGCTCCAGCTCTTGAGTATGAAGATTAGCCTGCCACTCAGGCAACACTTTTGCAAAGTCAAAATCTTTGGCAAGTAGATTGGGTTTAGACAATGGGAGCTCCTACACTCTGAGATAGTTTCTGTAAATCACCTGGGTATAGCCAGCGCCACTCACCCTCAGCCAAATCTGCCGGCATGATGTATTGCCCGATTTCGGTACGGTGCAACTTGGCAACATGATTACCTACCGCAGCCATCATGCGTTTTACTTGGTGGTACCGACCCTCAACAATAGTCATTGCTAGAACATTCTCTCCAAGCTGCTGGCATGCTGTAGCAAAACAGGGTTTTGGGTCATCATCTAACACCACACCTGTTAATAAATGATCGATCTGCTTTTGGGTAATAGCTTCGGGGGTAGTGATCTGATACACCTTGCCAATATTTTTCTTTGGCGTAGTCATCTTATGAATAAACTGGCCATCATCCGATATCAAAATTAGACCAGTAGTATCAAAGTCTAAGCGCCCGACGCATTGCAAGCCTCGCTCTACAAAAGGTTTAGGCAACAAACTGTAGACGCTGGGATGATGTGTAGTTTTGTGAGAACACTCATAGTTTGGCGGTTTGTTAAACGCGATATAGGCTTTTTCATGAAACTCCCAATCTTTACCCTCTACGTTGAGCATTAATCCCTCGGTAGCAATACGCTCTTCTGGATCGCCTGCTGGAACACCGTTGACTTTGACTAGATCGGCATAGACTAAATCACTGCAATAGCGCCTGGTGCCAAAGCCTTGGCTAAATAGTATTTTTTCGAGAGAGATTGGTTTGGCCATATCTTGCCGAGAATACTACAAAGCCGCTCTCATAGTAGCCGTGGAATGAAGCCGTTATGATGGATATAGATTACCTTGAAGCCTCTTAATTACTACTATCATGCTCTCAACCCCAGCACCTAGAAATCCTCTCCACACTCGTGAAATTACTTTTCAGGGCTACGCTCGAGAGGATGGTCTATGGGATATTGAAGCGCATTTGCGAGATTTTAAATTTCAGCCATTTACTACTGGCGGAAAAACCTGGGAGCCAGGCCAAGCTTTCCACGATATGTGGGTTCGCATTACCGTCACCACTGAATTAGTGATTCAAGCAATTGAAGTCGCCATGGACAGCCACCCCCACCCAGAATGCCCGCAAGTAATACCTCCAATGGATGCGCTAATTGGGGCGCGTATTGGCAAGGGTTGGCGTAAAACGATCAATGAGCACCTTGGAGGCATCAAAGGGTGCACTCACTTACGCGAACTTCTCAGCAATATTGCTACCGCCGCATTTCAGTCCATTCCAGGAGCACTATTTGATCCGGATGACAACAAACCACCACTCTATTTGGGAACCTGTAAATCCTGGGATTTCAATGGGCCAGTAGTGATGCGCGTCTACCCCAAGTTTTACAAGTGGAAACCAACGGTCTAGGTTTTCTTAAAATTCACCGCGGTGAATATGAAAAGGGTTGAAGGCCTGCTGCACTGGCATGAGTTCTACTAAATTAATATTCATGTGACTTGGCAAATTAGCAGACCAATAAATAGCCTCCGCTACATCATCTGCACTTAGTGCCTTCACACCAGTGTAGACCTTGTCAGCCTTACTATCATCACCTTTGAAGCGCACATTCGAAAACTCAGTTCCAGAACACATTCCTGGCTCAACGCAAGTAACGCGCACTGGTGTACCAATTAAATCTGCCCTGAGGTTTAAGCTAAATTGCTGAACAAAGGCTTTAGTGCCACCGTAGACATTACCCCCCGGATAGGGATAGCTTGCCGCTACTGAACCAAGATTAATCACATGCCCACACTTGCGCTCTACCATTCCCGGTAAAAAAGCACGGGTCATATGCACTAAGCCCTTGATATTAGTATCAATCATCCGATCCCAATCCGTGAGCAAGGCTTGATGCGCTGGCTCCAGACCTAAAGCCAAGCCAGCGTTATTGACCAACACCGTTACCTTGGCAAACTCGGCCGGCAGTGTGGCTGCGAGCCCATCAACCTTTGCGCTATCGCAAACATCAAGGGCTAAAGTAAGTAATTTTTTCTGCTGCTCTGCCGGCAGGGATACTTTTAAAGCCTCCAAGCGCTCAGCCCTTCTACCTAAAGCGATCACGCGATGGCCATGCGCCAAAAACCGCCTCGCAGTTGCCTCTCCAAAGCCAGCAGTAGCGCCGGTAACTAAAACGGTGTGTTCCATATTGTTCTACTTATTTTTTCTGATTGACTGAGTCATTTATATTACTGCGTATATGACATTGTTACGTATTTTTACTCACTGCCTGATTTCATTAGGACTAATCGGAAATGCTTTCGCTGATGAAAGTAAGTTTTCCGGAGGTTTTTTAAACCTAGAGAAGGCATCCGATCAATACTCGAGTCAGCGGGTTCTAGAATTTTGGGGATATCACAATACCTTTGGCGAGCAAACCCAAAGCGACACTTTGAAGTTACGCTACTACCAGCCATTACAGTTTGACCAGTGGCGAGGCACCATGCGGCTCGACACCTCCTATGTTTCGACCTACGGACCTACACTTGCCGAGCAATCATTTGGAACTTATAACGCCGGCAATACGATGCTCACAGTCTGGGGGAATCATCCCAGTATCCTGAAGAATTGGGAAGGTACATTAGGCGCTAGAGTTGTCTTGCCATTTGGCAATAATGGGCAATGGGCTGCCGGCCCTCAGGTCGGCACAGTATACGTACCAAACAAAGGCAGCGATTCAAGACTCTCAGACTTTTCACCATTACTCAGGTACATGTACGGATTTGATACTAAGGGCAATTCATTGGCCAATAACCCCAATCAACCGCCCCTCGTGCGCAATCTCAATATTTTTCCAACGCTTGGATTTAATATCTCCCCCAGCACTCAACTGCGCTTATGGGATGAGAATGGCGTTGTCTGGAATACCGGTGGAGGGGGTGGCTGGTTTGTCCCGCTCGATGCTATGGTGACCCATCGCCTGAATAAAAGTTTCTTATTCGCAGTAGGTGCGAGCAAACAGCTTGTGCAAAGTTATCCTGTTTACGACTGGTCTTTTTATGGAAAACTGTCGTTTAATTTCTAATGTATAGCTTAGTCTTGATTGATTAATAAACCGTTCTCGGTAACCGCTGCTCTCGACTTCACTAGGGCCTCTACCAACCAAACTTGAAAATCTTCAACGCTCATATTGAGCTGCTTGCGAATGCTTTCCAATGCAGGCGTACCTGCAATCCACTGATTGACCTCTGCTAGCTCTCTTCTACGCCATTCCAATAGCTTGTATTTCAGAAGCACCTTAGCGCCATGGCGTGCATTGCGGTCAGCATCGCTTGAGAGGTAATCGAGGCGCGATTTTGCGGTCTCAATCGACTTCCTAACATCCGTAAAAGGTGTGCCATGCCCGGGAATAACCAAGGAAATTGGAAGTCCTTCAATCAACTCTAAGGTCTGTGCCACTTCTTCAAAGCCACCCTCACCCCAAAGCTCAGGGAAGATAACTCCAAAGCCCTCTTCCCATAACGCATCGGCAGAGATCAAGATTTGATGCTGCTCTTGATACAACATGATTGAATGGTTGTCATGACCGGGAGCGGCCAGAACTTGCCAACGATAAGGGCCTAAGAGTATTTCTTTACCAGGAACCAGGAGGGCTTGATGACTAAAGCGCGGACACTCTTGTCCTAGCTGTTCAAAACTGAGTAAATTCTCATTCCAATCCTGCACAGCAAGGGCCTCCGCTTGCGGTATCCAGATCTCGCAATCAAAAACTTCCGACAAAGCTGCATTACCACCACAATGATCGGAATGCAGATGAGTGTTGACTACTTTATTGAGTGCTTTCAAGTCATACTGCGCAATTGCATTAGTGACTAAGCCTACAGTCATCTGCTGGTGTGCGCAGTACCCGCTGTCAACTAGCGATACATCGTCCTCACCAAAGAGCAATATATTGTTTGCTGACAACCACCCACGCTCGAAAATTTCAATTCCGGGTGGAAGCAAATAATTGCCAATGCGCTTTTCAAATGCCATCAGTTTTCTGCAAGGTGATTTCAAGCTTTTGAATATCGAATTGTTGTTGCTTTAGGCGCTGCAATAAATCAGCATAGACTTTGGGGTCGATCTGAGGGGTTCTTGATAAGACCCACAGATATTCTCTTCTAGGATCACTCACAGCCGCCAATTGATATTGCGGATCTAAATCAATTAGCCAGTAGTCACCCCATACTAAAGGCAAAAAGGAGAGCCACTCAGGCGCAAAACGCACCTCTAGTTTGGGTGAATCCTTGCTGCCAATTTGGCGAGCCAAACCCTCTGCTTCTGAAGTCTCACCAGTGGCAGTTTTACAGCTATTGAGGACTCGAAGATTGCCATCCGGCTTTGCGCTATATATGGCCTTGGTATTAGAGGCGCATTTTTTCTGAAACCAGTTCGGAAACTTGGCAATCTCGTACCAAGTTCCTAGGTAACGGGGTACATCCAAAGCGGTTATGGTCTTCACGCTCTGGTCGCCCTGTTGTGCCATGACTTGAGATGTCCCAAGACCAATCAGTAATGAGCCCAATATGGAAATCAGTACAGCACGAGAATAGGAAAACAGGGTCATCAGCGAATTACCTTTAAATGGTGGATCGCTTGCCCAAAAGCTTACGAATATAAGGAATCCTACAACATAACAGCAATAGCAAAGCTACTGCGTAGATTGTGACGGTATCGAGATCATTCTTGCCCGCCTTGTGCCACCAATAGTGGAGGATTGCAGTGCAGGCAATCAAATAAATGAGTCGATGTAAGTGCGCCCAGCGACGACCCAATTTTCTTTGCGCCCAATGGGTAGAGGTCAGTGCTAGTGGCAATAACAAAACTAGGCTGATAAAGCCCATCGTAATGAAGGGCCGCTTTACTACGTCTTTAAGCATCTCTATTAGATCAAAATCCTGATCCAGCCAAAGCCAAATGACAAAATGGAGTGATGCATAAAAGAAGCTAAATAAGCCCAGCATTCTGCGATACCGAATCCATGTCGTTGAATTCGTTAATAAGCGCAGTGGCGTCATCGCTAGCGTCAAACATAAGAAAACTAGTGCCCACGTTCCCGTTGAGCGCGTAATGAACTCAATTGGATTCGCGCCCAAACCATCAGTAAAACCTAACCAAATCAAACGATCTAGCGGCAATAAGGCCAATAGGAAAATCAGTAACTTCATCCAACTTGACTTATCGTTTGCATCAATAGAATTTTTTCAAATCCATCCCGGCATACATACTCGCCACTTGATCGCCATAACCATTAAACATTTGGGTTTTGATTTTGGGTGCAAAGCCGCCTTTAGAGTCGCCGATACGACGCTCAGTCGCCTGACTCCAGCGGGGGTGATCTACCGAA
>JBJOEU010000026.1:0-9978 GCA_046049115.1 Pseudomonadota bacterium | reverse complement strand
AGCATGCTTTAGAGCAGGCTCAAAAAAATGGAAATAAATAATGATTCCTGAATTTGGGCATTACGCACTCATACTGGCTTTATGTATCGCCATCATTCAAGGGACTCTGCCATTGGTCGGCGCACATCAAAGTCGCCGTGAATGGATTTTGCTAGCGAGACCAGCTGCTCAAATGATTTTTCTGTTCTTTATGTAGCAGAGCATTCCAACTCACAAATGCCAGTCATTTACCGCTTAGGTGCAGTATGGGGTGGTCATGAAGGCTCTCTATTACTCTGGGTTTTCTTGCTATCAACTTGGACATTTTTAGTTTCCCAGCTGTCGAAGGCGCTAGATGAATTTATGGTGGCGCGTGTAATCGGTGTATTAGGTTTGGTGACCACCGGTCTACTTTTATTCGTAATCGCTACCTCCAATCCTTTTGAGAGACTCTTGCCAGCTGCTCAGGATGGACGATCCCTCAATCCACTCTTGCAAGATCCAGGCTTAGTATTTCATCCGCCAATGTTGTATATGGGATATGTGGGCTTCTCAGTAGCGTTTGCATTTGCGATTGCCTCTTTGTTATCTGGGCGTTTAGATGCTGCTTGGGCACGCTGGTCACGTCCCTGGACAACGGCTGCTTGGGTGTTTCTCACGCTCGGTATTGCACTGGGTTCTTGGTGGGCTTATTACGAACTCGGTTGGGGTGGTTGGTGGTTCTGGGATCCCGTAGAGAACGCATCCTTCATCCCTTGGTTGGTTGGTACTGCTTTGCTTCATTCGCTTGCGGTCACCGAGAAGCGTGGCGGCTTTAAGAGTTGGACAGTGCTATTAGCCATTACCGCTTTCTCGCTATCGCTTTTAGGAACCTTCTTGGTTCGATCTGGGGTGCTCACTTCAGTGCATGCATTTGCAACTGACCCTACGCGCGGCGTCTTTATTTTGATTTTCTTGGTGCTGGTGGTGGGCTCTTCCTTAACGCTTTACGCTTGGCGCGCTCCCAAAAGTACCCTTGGCGGTAAGTTCAGCCTAACATCCCGTGAAACCTTTATTTTGCTTGGTAACGTCTTCTTAGTGGTGTCTGCTGCATCAGTACTCTTGGGTACTCTCTACCCTTTGCTGATTGATGCTCTGCATTTAGGCAAGATCTCAGTAGGGCCTCCATATTTCAATAGCGTCTTCGTGCCCATCATGATCCCTTTGTTAGTGCTGATGGGGATTGGACCTTGGACAAGCTGGAAGAACTCTAATCTCTTAGATGTGATCAAGCGCTTATGGATTGCAGCCCTAGTTGCAGTCATTGCAGCGGCTTTAATTCCATTTGCAATGGGTGAATTTACTTGGCTCAGCAGCCTTGGTTTCTTATTGGCCTTTTGGGTGATTTCTTCTGGGGTGCTGCAAATTATTCGCCAAGCAAAGGCAGGCAAGCCAACACGTTCATTTATTGGCATGCAGGTAGCGCATTTAGGAATAGCAGTCTTTACGATTGGTGTCACCATGGTGGGCACCTATCAAGAGGAAAAAGATGTGCGTATGCTCGCCGGTGAAAGCGTTAGTGTCGGTGGTTATGACATCCAGCTTCAGGGTGTTAGCCCTGTTCCTGGGCCGAACTATAACGCGATGCAAGGCACTTTCTTATTGACTCGTAATGGGGAGCTAGAAGCGACGATGTACCCAGAAAAGCGCAGTTATTTCTCATCAACGATGCCTATGACTGAGGCGGCGATTGATGCGAGTCTTACTAGAGATATTTATGTTTCATTGGGTGAAGAGCTGGACGATAAGGCATGGGCAGTCCGGGTCTATTACAAGCCCTTTGTTGATTGGATTTGGGGTGGTTGTGTATTGATGGCTTTGGGTGGTTTGCTGGCGATGTCCGATAAGCGCTATCGCATGAAGCTCAAGAAGGTAGCAGCATGAAAGCCAAGTTTTTAATCCCACTGATTTTGTTTGTCATTTTGGTTGGATTTTTAGCGGTAGGCTTAAATCGTGACCCACAGGAAATACCTTCCCCATTAATTGGTAAGCAGGCGCCTGCTTTTGAATTGCCCCAGCTGGCAGATCCCCAAAAAACCTTTTCACCAGAGAGTATGAAAGGTAAGCCTTGGATTCTGAATGTCTGGGCCTCTTGGTGTGTTGCTTGCCGGGAGGAGCACCCCGTTCTTGTTGAGCTGGGTAAATTGCAAGTGGCACCAATTATTGGATTGGACTACAAAGACAAGCGTGATGATGCGATGACCATGCTTGCTCGCCAAGGTGACCCATACCTATTATCAGCTTTTGATGCTAAAGGCCGAGTGGGTATTGATTATGGCGTCTATGGCGTTCCAGAAACCTACGTGATTGACAAGACTGGCGTCATTCGGTTCAAACATATTGGACCGATCACGATGGAATTGCTTCGCAATAAGATCATTCCTTTGTTGGATCAGCTCAAATAATGTTGAGAAAGATACTTCAATCCCTCTTACTCACTTTTGTCGTACTGTGTTCTATCAGTGCGTCCGCCAAGGATGCAGTACCTTTGGCTGATGACCCGGTGATAGAGCAACGTCTGATTGTGATCTCGGAAGAAATGCGCTGCTTAGTTTGTCAGAATGAGTCCCTTGCAGGCTCACGCTCTGATTTAGCAAACGATTTACGCCGAGAAATTCGTATCCTCATTACTGAGGGCAAGACAGACGAGCAAATTCGGAATTTCATGGTGGAGCGTTATGGCGATTTTGTCCTTTATCGTCCGCCTGTCAAGCCAATCACTTGGCTCTTATGGATAGGCCCTTTTGTAATCTTGCTCGCAGGAATTATTGGCCTCATGGTTTATTTGCGTCGCAGAAATCAGGCAGTGCCTAGTACCACGCTATCTGAAATAGATAATCGTCGAATTGATGCGCTACTTCAGGATGCTAAGTCCAGTTCAATAGAAAAATAATATGACTAGTTTTGTAATATCCGCTCTTCTTTTGTTGATCCTAGTCTTGATACTGCTATTGCGCCCATTATTTTTTCCTGCAAAAGAATCTGCGACCTCGCGTCGTCAGATGAATGCATCTATCTATCGGGAAGAGCTTGATAAGCTCGAGGCTGATCGTTTGGCGGGTACTGTGGATAGCAATAACTATGAGCAGACTCATGCAGAAATGCGTCAGCGACTTTTTCAGGATACAGATGAAGCGGATGATCTCGCAGTGCTGGGTTCACCCAAGAAAACCATCATTGGGATTTGTCTTTTTGTAGCAATACTTTCAGCTGGTTTCTATTTTTACCTTGGTGATGCCGCTCAGATTGCGCAGAAGAGTACAGAAAAACCGATGACTCAAGAGTCAGTTGAAAAGATGGTTGAAGAGTTTGCCGCCAAGATGGAGAAAGAGCCTGACAATCTCAAGGGTTGGGCTATGCTGGCGCGCTCCTATCGGATTTTAGGTCGCAATACTGAGGCTGCAAATGCCTACGCTCGTGCAGGTTCTTTTGTTGATTCGGACCCGCAATTATTGGCTGACTATGCTGACGTATTAGCGGCTAATGCAAATGGTAATTTTGCTGGTAAGCCACAGCAACTCATTAACAAGGCATTAGCCCAGGATCCGAATAATTTGTTGGCTCTTTGGCTTTCTGGAACTGCCGCCTTTAATGCGCAGAACTACAAAGCTGCAGTGCAGTCCTGGGAGAAGTTGGCTAAGCAATTGCCTGTCGAGTCTGATGAAGCGCGTGCTATCGCAGCTTCTATTGCAGAGGCGCGTAGTAAGGGTGGTCTTGCACCGGCCAGTGCCCCAGTAATTAGCAATCAAGGCGTGAGCGGACAAGTGGAGATTACCCCAGAACTGAAGTCCAAAATTAAAGCAGGCGATGTTTTGATGGTGATCGCCCGTAAGCCCGGTGAGCGCATGCCGGTGGCTGTTCTCAAAACCCCGGTTACTGCATTCCCAATCAACTTTGTTTTGAATGATGCTTTGGCAATGAGCCCCAATGCATTGATTTCTCAAATGCCTGAAGTGTCGGTTGAGGTGCGTATTTCAAAATCAGGTATGGCAATGCCAGAAGCCGGTGACTTGATCTCTATTTCGCAAACGATCAAGGTGGGCACGACCAATGCCCGTCTCACCATTGAACAGATTAGGCCTTAATTAACCCCGACCAATAAATGGCATATTGCTTGCCATGATGGTCATCGACAGAATATTGCTTTCTAAGGGCAGTTGAGCCATATGTAGGACAGCTTGTCCAACGTGATCTACATCCATCAGTGGCTCAACCTTTTTTGAGCCATCTGGCTGCAAAATACCGGCAGCCATTGGGATAGTCATTTCTGTACCGGCATTACCTATATCGATCTGACCGCAGGTAATATTAAATGGACGACCATCCAATGCAATCGATTTGGTTAATCCAGTCATGGCATGTTTAGTGGCAGTGTATGGTGCAGACATCGGGCGGGGTGCATGTGCAGAGATCGAGCCATTATTAATAATTCGACCACCTTGCGGTGACTGAGCCTTCATCATGCGGATAGCCTCTTGAGAGCATAGAAAAGCTCCGCAGAGATTGGCATTCACAACATTCATCCACTGTTCGTAACTCAGCTCCTCCATAGGGATTGCTGGTGCTCCCATGCCGGCATTATTGAAGAGCACGTCAATACGGCCAAACTGTTTTTGGATTTCTGAAAATAAGCTTTTTACTTGTTCTGGTTTGCCGACATCGCAGCTCACTGCGAGGCAGTTTTGACTGCTACCGCCAATATCATTGATTGCCGAATTGAGTCTCTCCAGATTTCTACCAGTGAGAACAACTTTAAATCCACCTTGCAACAATGCTTTTGCTGCAGCTTTTCCGATGCCCGTGCCAGCCCCTGTGACCAAGGCTACTTTGTTAGCGGTTGAATTCATTATTGTCCTAATGGCTCTCTCAAAACCCCCATCTTATCCTGAAATAATTTGAATTAATTCATTTCGCTCTGGATCTTTGGGCTCGGGGCATAATGACAAAAAACAAGCAGAATTCTGATGAACTTCATACGCAAAAATATCTATAACCCCGTGGCAGTAGTCATCGCCTTTTTGATTCTGGTTGCCATGCTGTTTGCCACACTTTGGGTATTGGTGCCACCTCCGCCTAGGTCAATTGAGCTGGCAACAGGTTTCCCAACTGGCCTTTATCAGCAGTTTGGTGAAAAGCTCCAAAGTGAGCTTGCTAAGGAAGGTATTTCTCTTAAGCTAAGAACTACTGGTGGAACAAGTGATAACTTGGAGCTACTAAAGGATGCAAACTCCGGCGTTGACTTTGCAATGGTTCAGGGTGGTGTAGCAGACTTATCTAAGTATCCCGATTTCATTTCTATTGCCGGTGTGTTTTATGAGCCGGTATGGGTTTGGTACAGAGAGTCTAGTTTTCCAAATGAATCGGGACGCTTGGGTTTATTGAGTCAATTAAAAGGTAAGCGAGTATCTATCGGTAATGAGGGTAGTGGCACGCTATCTTTAGCTTCTCAATTACTTGCAGCAAGTGGATTGAGTCTGAGCGATATTCGTGCTGAAAAATTAAAGCCACTAGATGCATTGGAGAAGTTCAAAAAAGGGGAGCTAGACGCTGTATTTTTGGTAAGCGCTGCTGAGGCTCCTTTAGTAAAAAACTTTTATGAAACTCCTGGCATTCGCTTAATGAGCTTTGAGCAAGCCGAAGCCTATGTGCACTTATTTCCCTTCCTTTCAAAGGTGACAGTGCCACGTGGTGTTGTTAGCATCGCCTATGATCTGCCGCGCCAGGATATTCAGGTGTTGGCTGCAACAGCTACCTTGGTGGGTAAGAGTGATGTTAGTCCTGCATTGGTAACGCTCTTGCTAGGCGCTACCTACGATATTTTAAAAACATATTCCTATTTACAAAAGCCAGGAGAGTTTCCATCTGGTACTGGCCTTGATTTTCCT
Source organism: Pseudomonadota bacterium (assembly GCA_046049115.1). GTDB lineage: Bacteria > Pseudomonadota > Gammaproteobacteria > Burkholderiales > Burkholderiaceae > Polynucleobacter. The sequence goes on along the minus strand of JBJOEU010000026.1, from coordinate 4,075 downwards.
TTACACGTTGATGCTGAAATTTACTTAAAGGATGGCCCATCTTTCTTGCACCGTCATCTACCTTTCTGGACGGCGGTATGGATTGGACGCTTTGCAAAAATTGTGATCCCACTTCTAGTGATCTTGATTCCTTTATTTACCTATATCCCTGCAGCCAAAAATTTACTCTTGCGACTCAAGTTATCTCAGGTGTACGAGGAGCTCAAGGTGATAGAAAGAAATGCCTCTAATCCAGATTTAAAAGAGAAAAATCTCAAGGACTTAGAGAGCATTGAGCGAAGGGTGGGGAACATCAAAGTATCCATGTTGGATGCAAAAGAGTTGTATGACCTAAAGGGTCATGTGGGAGAGGTGCGCGGCCGCTTGAATCTGTATTCCTAAATTGATGGGTATGCGCCTAAAATACACTTATGACTCTTTCCAGCCTTTTACCTCCGCTAACGCCCGCTAGGGAATTAGTCCAATCTTTGCGAGATGATGGCTTTGCAATTGTGTCTGCTCAGGATGTAGCGGAAATTGCACATGTGGATCTTGATCAGCTACGTAATCTCAGCCGGTTCTGGGAAGGTTTGCCCAGAGACCCGTATCTGAAGGATGGTGGGCGATATCGCTTTCGCCGTCATTCAAGCTTTGAGATCCAGGGAGAGTCTTTAGCTAGCGTCCCGCATCGTGCCCACTGGCAGTCTGTTGATTACAACGCGCTGCATGGCGGTATCGAGCGTTGGTTTGAGCCTTCTCAAGCTGAGCTCACTAGTAACCCTGCTTGGCAAGCTCTTCTGTTGGGATTAGCCCATATTCTGGATGGCGTGAAGCAGGTAAACACCTGGTTTGTTGAAGCTCACCAATTTCGGATTGATACGACGGATGGGATTGGGCGACCAACGCCTGAGGGAGCCCATCGTGATGGCGTCGATTTTGTAGCTGTCTTTTTACTCAATCGAGTTGGTATTAAGGGTGGCGAGACCCGAATTTTTGGTGCAACTGGTTCCGCTGGTTTGCGATTTACTCTCACTGAGCCCTGGTCTTTATTACTGATGAATGATGAAAGAATGATTCATGAGTCAACTCCGATTCAGCCCTTGGGGCAGCACGGCTATAGAGATACTTTGGTGCTCACTTTCCGCTCAAACGGCTTCCAGGATTCCCCCAATAGCAGTCAGCAGTAAGTGCTTATGCGTTTGAAACCTTCTAGTTACACACCTCTGATGCTGATGGCGCAAACTTGTGCGCTTTTGGGTTTTGCCTGTTACGCAGTGGTGTTAACAACATTACAAGATGAGTGGCATCTCAGTAATTTGCAGTCCGGTCTCATTGCTAGCGCCTTCTTCTTTGGTTACATGCTGATGGTCCCATTAGCAACGGCTCTCACTGATCGCATTGATGCAAAAAAAGTCTATCTCGTAGGCGGTCTTTCAGCGACCTGTGGATTACTCGGCATGGGCCTCTTTGCCTATAACTTCTGGACTGCCTTGATATTTATGGCGCTCAATGGAGTTGGTTTGGCAGGTACCTATATGCCTGGCTTAAAAATTCTGTCGGATCGCATTAAAACCGGTGAGCTGACTCGCCACATTGCCTTCTACACCGCATTCTTCGGTATTGGTACTGGCTTCTCTTATCTTTGCTCTGGTTGGATCTTAAATAGCTTGGGCTGGCACTATGTTTTTGGAATTATTGCCTTAGGCCCGCTTACCGCATCTCTGATTGTGCTTCTATTTATACCTGCACTTGCTCATGAAAAATGGCACGGTCCAATACGTATTCGCTTGCACGATATTTTCCCGGTCGATAAGTGGCGTTTGGTCTTGCAAGATAAAACAGCCTCAGGGTTCATTTTTGGTTATACCGCCCACTCAATCGAGTTATTTGCTTCCCGCAGTTGGATAGTAGCCTTTTTTGGTTTCTGTGCCATTGTGACAGGCGAATCCTTTCTATTAACTGCAACTACTCTGGCGGGGGTGATTAATTTTTTTGGCGTTCCTGCATCCATTATGGGAAACGAGATTGCCTTAAGAATAGGCCGCCAAAAATGGATTTTCTTTGTCATGCTGTCTAGTGCGGTATTTGGTGTAGCGCTTGCCTTATCAACCGGACAATCTTGGTGGTTGATTGTTGCATTGGCAATAGGGCATGCGACTTTTATCATGGCCGATTCCGCCACTTTAACTGCGGGCTTAGTCGTGAGCGCTAAAGATAATATTAAAGGTGCTGCAATGGGGCTCCATTCTCTAATGGGCTTTGGAGGAGGGTTGTTGGGCCCAGCTATTTTTGGTTTTGTGCTGGATTTAACTGGCTCACGTGCCTCGCAAATATCTTGGGTCTGGGCCTATGCCGCAGTGGTAGTTTGGGGTGTTCTGTTTGTGTTGTATGAACGTCGTAACGGCTGGGTAAGTGGGTCCATCACCAGTAAGCCATGATCTTTTATGAGCTCTAGCTTGCCAAGCAATAGCTGTTATCACTGTGGCAGCTTTATTCTTCCGAGCGACTCTTACGAGCTTGAGCTTGCTGGCATCAATAGAAAATTTTGTTGTGCTGGTTGTATGGCGATTGCGCAAACAATTCATGGTGAAGGCCTGGAAGTGTTCTATGCACGCCGCGCACAGTCAAGCGATAAGCCAGCAGCCTACCTTGCTTCAAGTGAAATTCCTGAGAGTCTGGCCCCTTATGACGATCCTTCTTTGCTCAGTAGATATACCCGGCCGAGTGGTGATGAAGCTGATTTAGAGACCACGCTACGACTGGAAAAGATCCGCTGTGCTGCTTGTGTGTGGTTATGTGAGCAGCACTTACGACGTATCCCTGGCGTCAAAGATGTGCAGATTAATTATGTCAGTCAAAAGGTCAAGGTGGAGTTTTCGCCTGAGAAAACCAGTCTTGCTCGCTTACTCTTTGAGGTAGAGCGTATTGGTTACGAGGCATGGCCTTTTGAGCCCTCACTCTCAATTGAAAAGTCTAAAAAAGAACGCCGTCAATTACTGACTAGACTAGGTGTTGCATTGCTGGGCATGATGCAAGTCATGATGTATGCCTGGCCATCGTATGTGGGTGAGAGTGATATTACGGTGGAATACGACCTCCTATTAGGCTGGACTAGCTGGGCCCTTACGGTTCCGGTGATGACTTATTCGGCAGGCCCCATTTTTCAGGCAGCTTGGCGGAGTATTGCTTCATTTCGGCAAACGCATATGTTGGGTATGGATGTGCCGATTGCTTTAGCTCTCGCTCTAGCATTTAGTGCTGGAACGGTAAATCTCATCACAGGTTCGGGTCAAGGCTATTTTGATTCCATCACTATGTTTGTCGCTTTTATTTTGGCGGCACGCTACGTAGAGTTATTGGCACGACAAGATGCGCAGGGTGGAGCAGAGGCGCTGGCAAAACAATTACCGGCTACGTGCGAGAGAGTACCGAACTATCCTACCTCTTTGCAAATTGAAATTGTCCCGGTGGTGAACTGCAACCCAGGTGAAGTGATTCGCATTCCTCCAGGTGATGTAGTTCCAGCTGACGGTATTGTGATTGAGTATGAGAGCTCTTTGGATGAGTCACTGCTGACTGGCGAATCCAAGCCGATTGATAAGAGAATTGGTGATCGGGTGTATGCAGGTACGCATAATATTCTCAATCCGATATTGATGAGAATCGATGCTGTGGGTCAAGCTACTCGTATTGCAGGTATTGCCTCATTACTAGATCAAGCATTGCAAGCCAAACCTGTCATGGTGAGCCTTGCAGAAAAGTGGGCTGGATATTTTGTCGGCTTTCTGTTGATGGTTGCTTTTTTATCTTCAGCAATTTGGTACTACTTCGACCCTAGTAGGGCTTGGACTGTTTTGGTCTCGGTACTAGTTGCTAGTTGTCCTTGCGCTCTATCTCTCGCAGTACCAACAGCGATGGCTGCGGCCCAGGGCGCTGTAACAAAGCTTGGCTTGTTGATTGTGCGCGGCCATGTACTAGAAGGCTTGGTTAAAGCGACAGACTTGGTGCTGGATAAGACCGGCACTCTCACGATGGGTCAACCCGAATTAAAAGAAGTCCTAGTTGTTCGCTCAGAGTTTTCCCGAGCAGATGTATT
>JBJOEU010000025.1:0-9914 GCA_046049115.1 Pseudomonadota bacterium | reverse complement strand
GGCGAATACTATGCTGCGCAAACTGCCAGCTCACCAAATAACCCATTGAAGTGATATTTAGAGGCACGTTTATGAAATTCGCACTAATTACCGCCATTTTGTTGTCCAGCATTGGTTTAGCTCAAGCAGCTAGCGCCGAAAAAGGTCAAGCACTTGTAGAGAAGGGCAATTGCGCCTCCTGTCATGGTGCCAACCTTAATGCTCCTATTTTGCCCGCTTACCCAAAGCTAGCTGGCCAGCACGCCGATTACCTTTACTACGCTTTGCGTGCCTATCAAGTTGGCGGCTCCAATCCGCAGTTTGGTCGTAACAATGCAGTAATGTCCTCTCAGGCCAAGCCTTACAGCGACGCAGATCTTCACGACATGGCTGCTTATATCGCCAAATTGCCTGGAAACTTTGTTATCAAGAAGTAAATTACTTACTTAGATTCAAATCAAAAGGCTTAGGTTAATCACCTAAGCCTTTATTCTTTGTAGCGTTTGTAGTGCACCCCTATTTTGTCGCTTCAAGTCCTCTAGCCAGGTGTTCACGCATAGCCAGCTCGGCTGCCAAGGGATCTCTTTTAAGGATAGCTTGGAGAATCTCCCGATGCTCAAGCAGGGAACTTAGCAATCGACCGCCTCTACTCAAAGAGTCACGCCTTTTGAGTTTAAGCACCTTACGCAGGTCATCAATTACGCCATTCATCCACTTATTTCCAGCTATTTCTTGGATCAAGTTATGAAATTTGACGTTAATTTCAAAAAACTGTTCGATATCACGATCTGCAGCAGCTTTTTCTAAGCGATGGTGCAGGTCATCTAACTGGGTTAGCTGACTCTCGGTGGCATTTATTGCTGTTTCTTTGGCAGCTTGACCCTCCAATAAGGAGAGAACAGTAAAGATTTGCTCCAAATCACGTCTATCTACCTCGGTGACATAAGAGCCTTTATTCATTTTGCTGGTTACTAGACCTTCGGAGGCAAGTACCTTGATGGCCTCTCGCATGGGTGTTCGACTAATTCCAAAGGCAATAGCTAGGCTTTGCTCATCTAGCCAGCTTCCGGGAGCTAATTCATGGGAGAAGATTTGCTCTCGTAACCTCTCAGCAACATCTTCATATAGGGGTCTATTAATTAGTTTTGTATTCATAATTATGTATACAGTATCTAGACAAATCTCAAAAAGTCAAGCAAAATAGCCTTACAAAATTAGTAATGATGTAAAAAGCCAACCGGGAGTGCTTTGTGAGTACAAGTGAGAAAAAGTCTGCATTGAATTCATCCAATACTTGGCCCAATGTGCCAGATTGTGATTTGGATGCCTGGAAAAAATCAGCCCAGAAATCAGCACCCAATGGTGATGTTGATAAATTGGGATGGCAAACACCGGACGGTATACATCTAAAGGCCTTGTACACAGCCCAAGATACTGAGAGTCTTCAATACACCCATTCTTTGCCAGGGTTTGAGCCATTTGTACGCGGGCCACAAGCAACCATGTACTCGGTGCGCCCTTGGACCATTCGCCAATACGCTGGTTTCTCAACTGCAGAAGAATCCAATGCGTTTTATCGCAAGGCACTAGATGCAGGCGGCCAAGGTGTTTCTGTTGCTTTTGACCTAGCAACTCATCGTGGCTACGACTCTGATCATCCACGCGTGACGGGTGACGTTGGTAAAGCAGGTGTTGCCATTGATTCAGTAGAGGATATGAAAATCTTGTTCGATGGGATTCCGTTGGACAAGGTATCCGTATCGATGACGATGAACGGAGCAGTATTGCCAGTATTAGCTGGTTATATCGTTGCCGGTGAAGAGCAGGGAGTTAAGCAAGAGTTGCTATCAGGCACGATTCAGAATGACATTCTGAAAGAGTTTATGGTGCGCAATACCTACATCTACCCACCAGAGCCTTCGATCCGCATCATCGGTGACATTATTGAATACACCGCCAAACACATGCCTAAATTTAACTCGATCTCGATTTCGGGTTATCACATGCAAGAGGCAGGCGCAAACCAAGTACTCGAATTGGCGTTCACATTGGCTGACGGTAAGGAGTATGTCAAAACAGCTTTAGCAAAGGGATTGGATGTGGATGGCTTTGCTGGCCGCCTCTCATTCTTCTTTGCTATTGGCATGAACTTTTACTTAGAGGTTGCCAAGTTGCGCGCCGCACGCCTTTTATGGTGGCGCATCATGAAGTCCTTCGAGCCAAAGAATCCAAAGTCCTTGATGTTGCGCACACACTGCCAAACATCTGGCTGGTCTTTGACTGAGCAGGATCCCTATAACAACGTTGTGCGCACCACAGTTGAAGCTATGGCCGCTGTATTTGGCGGCACACAATCATTGCATACCAATTCTTTTGATGAAGCGATTGCCTTGCCGTCTGAGTTCTCTAGCCGTATAGCTCGCAACACCCAATTAATTCTGCAAGAAGAAACGCACATCACTAGTGTGATCGATCCATGGGCCGGTTCTTACATGATGGAAAGTCTCACTCAAGAGATGGCTGATAAGGCTTGGGAGATCGTGCAAGAAGTTGACGCCATGGGCGGCATGACTAAGGCGGTTGAGAGTGGTTGGGCTAAGCTCAAAATTGAGGCTGCGGCCGCTGAAAAACAAGCAAAGATTGACTCAGGTTCTGATGTGATTGTCGGCGTCAATAAATACAAGCTCGGAAAAGAAGACTTGGTTGATGTTTTGATGATTGATAACGATAAGGTTCGAGAAAGCCAAGTTGCTCGCCTAAAAGAGATCAAGGCGAAACGGGACTCTAAAAAAGTAGAAGCAGCATTAGAGGCATTGACTAAAGCCGCAGAAGAAAATAATGGCAACCTACTAGAGTTAGCTGTGCAAGCGATCCGTTTGCGCGCCACGGTTGGTGAAGTTTCTGATGCATTGGAAAAAGTTTACGGGCGCCATCGCGCCGATACTCAAAAGGTGACCGGTGTGTACGCAGCTGCTTATGACTCAGCCGAAGGTTGGGATAAATTGAAAGTCGAGATCGCTGACTTTGCAAAAGACTTTGGTCGTCGTCCGCGTGTGATGATTGCGAAGCTTGGTCAGGATGGTCATGACCGCGGCGCTAAAGTGGTTGCGACTGCTTTTGCTGATTTGGGTTTTGACGTAGACATTGGACCCTTGTTCCAAACGCCTGAAGAGTGCGCTCGTCAAGCTATTGAGAATGATGTGCATGCTTTAGGAGTTTCTACTTTGGCGGCGGGTCATAAGACTTTAGTTCCTGCCATCATTGCTGAATTGAAAAAGCAGGGTGCCGACGACATCATTGTCTTTGTGGGCGGAGTCATTCCAAGACAAGACTATGAGTTCTTATATGAATCTGGCGTCAAGGGTATCTATGGCCCGGGCACTCCGATTCCAGCATCTGCCAAGGACGTGCTTGAGCAGATTCGCAAATCTGTAAAGCCTGCTTAACTTTAGATATAAGAAATCAGCATGCTTAATGCAGTAGACCAAGCCTTAGTAAATGATCTGACCGGTGCCCCCTCGTCAGCGCAACGCCGAGCATTAGCCAAGATCATTACTTTGCTTGAATCTACTCGAATGGATCATCGTCAACGTGCTGATGAGGTTCTCAATACCTTATTACCAAAGACAGGCAAGTCATTTCGTTTAGGTATATCAGGTGTGCCTGGCGTTGGTAAATCTACTCTCATCGAAACGCTAGGCTTAGATTTAATTGCAAAAGGCCATCGCGTTGCAGTTTTAGCAATTGATCCTTCCTCGAGCTTATCGGGTGGTTCTATTTTGGGTGATAAGACTCGCATGGAGAGATTGTCCGTCTTGGATAACGCCTTTATTCGTCCGAGCCCATCATCTTGCACTTTGGGTGGCGTAGCCGAGAAAACTCGGGAGGCGATGTTAGTTGCCGAAGCTGCAGGTTTTGACATTGTGATTGTTGAAACCGTAGGCGTAGGTCAAAGTGAAATTGCCGTTGCCGGTATGACGGATATGTTCCTGTTATTGCAGCTGCCTAATGCAGGCGATGATCTACAAGCAATTAAAAAAGGCGTGATGGAAATTGCTGATCTGATTGTGATTAACAAGGTGGATATCGATCCCGATGCCGCTATGCGCGCACAATTATTTATCACCAGCTCTTTGCGACTATTGGGCTTTCAAGGAAACCCTGATCATGCCTCACATGATTTGGAGTTCTGGCATCCGACTGTCATGACTTTGAGTGCGCTAGAAGGTAATGGCGTTCCTGAACTGTGGGAAAAAATTCTGCATTTTCAGAAGTTGCAAAACGCCAATGGTCAACTCGCATCTCGCCGAAAGCAACAAGCGGGGGCTTGGATGTGGGATCGGATTGATGCAGGTCTCAAGAATGCTTTTCAAAATCATCCAGCAGTACAAGCACTTTTACCCAGCTTGAGTGCTGAGGTTAATCAAGGAACTATGGCCGCATCTGTCGCTGCGAGACGTTTGCTCGAGGCAATGGGCCACGAATTTTTCTAAGGAATAGTTATGAAAGAAATCATTCAACAGCTAGAAGCAAAGCGCGAGCTCGCCAGATTAGGTGGCGGGCAAAAGCGTATCGCTGCCCAACACTCCAAAGGTAAGTTAACTGCACGCGAGCGTATTGAGCTCTTGCTAGATGCCGGCACCTTTGAAGAATGGGATATGTTTGTTGAGCATCGTTGCCATGACTTTGGTATGGCTGATCAGACTGTTCCTGGTGATGGCGTGGTTACTGGCTACGGCATGATTAATGGCCGCTTGGTCTTTGTATTTTCTCAGGACTTTACTGTCTTGGGGGGCTCGCTTTCTGAGGCGCATGCGGAGAAGATTTGTAAGATCATGGATCAGGCGCTTAAGGTAGGTGCACCTGTAATTGGTTTGAACGATTCTGGTGGTGCGCGTATTCAGGAGGGTGTCGCTTCCCTGGGTGGCTACGCTGAAATTTTTCAGCGTAATGTCACGGCCTCGGGAGTGATCCCACAAATTTCTTTAATCATGGGCCCATCAGCGGGTGGGGCGGTTTACTCACCCGCACTCACAGACTTCATCTTTATGGTGAAGGATAGTTCTTATATGTTTGTTACTGGCCCAGAAGTAGTGAAGACGGTGACGCACGAGGATGTCACTGCTGAAGAGCTCGGTGGCGCAATGACCCATTCAACTATTTCAGGGGTTTGCGATCTCGCTTTTGATAATGACGTTGATGCCATCATGATGCTTCGTCGTTTCTTTAACTACCTCCCATTATCGAATCGTGAAAAGCCGCCCATGATCAATGGGGCTCAACGTACTGAAGAGCCTGATTTCTCGCTCGATACATTAGTACCGAGCAATCCTAATCAACCCTACGATATGAAAGAGTTGATCGAGAAAATTGTTGATGATGGCGAGTTCTTTGAGCTCCAACCAGATTACGCTAAAAATATCTTGATCGGTTTTGCGCGTATGGAAGGTCGCTCGATTGGTATTGTGGCTAACCAGCCCTTAGTTTTGGCTGGCTGTTTGGATATCAAAGCCTCCATCAAAGCAGCCCGTTTCGTTCGCTTTTGCGACGCTTTCAATATTCCAGTGGTCACTTTAGTTGATGTACCAGGATTCATGCCGGGCACTTCTCAAGAATACGGCGGCATCATCAAGCATGGTGCAAAGTTACTGTACGCCTATGCTGATTGCACCGTCCCTAAAGTCACGCTAATTACGCGTAAGGCTTACGGTGGTGCCTATGATGTGATGGCTTCCAAGCACCTGCGCGGCGATGTGAACTTCGCTTGGCCCTCAGCTGAGATTGCTGTAATGGGGCCAAAAGGGGCGGTTGAAATTATTTTCCGCGAGGAAAAATCGGATCCGGCAAAAATTGCAGCTCGCGAAGCTGAGTACAAGGCCAAGTTTGCTAATCCATTTGTAGCTGGTCGTCGTGGTTATATCGATGATGTGATCTTGCCGCATGAGACACGCAAACGAATCTCACGGTCTTTGGCAATGCTCAAGGATAAAGTGCTCACAAATCCACCGCGCAAACACGGCAACATCCCCCTTTAAGGCGCCGAAAACATCATGACTACGAAAATGTTTAAGAAAATTTTGATTGCTAATCGCGGCGAGATTGCTTGCCGTGTAATGAAAACCGCCAAAAAGATGGGCATTAAGACGGTTGCCGTCTACTCTGAGGCTGATAAAGAAGCGCGTCATGTTCAGATGGCTGATGAAGCAGTTTGTATTGGACCTGCACCGTCTCGTGAATCCTATCTAGTGATGGATCGCATCATTCAGGCCTGCAAGGATACTGGCGCCGAAGCCGTGCATCCTGGCTACGGTTTCTTATCTGAGAATGAGCAATTTGCACGCCGTTGCGAAGAAGAGGGCATTATTTTTATCGGTCCTAAGCATCAGTCTATCGCGGCGATGGGTGACAAGATTGCCTCCAAGAAGCTTGCCTTAGAGGCCAAGGTCAATACCATTCCTGGATTTAATGAGGCGATTGAAAAAGCAGAAGATGCTGTCAAGATTGCTCAAGGCATTGGCTATCCCGTCATGATTAAGGCTTCTGCAGGTGGTGGTGGCAAAGGTTTACGCGTTGCCTTTAACGACAAAGAGGCTTTCGAGGGCTTTACAGCCTGCCGTACTGAAGCTCTTAATAGCTTTGGTGATGATCGTGTCTTCATTGAAAAATTTGTTGAGGGCCCTCGTCATATTGAGATTCAGGTGCTGGGTGATGCACACGGCAATACTGTCTATCTCGGTGAGCGTGATTGCTCGATTCAGCGACGCCATCAAAAGGTGATTGAAGAAGCACCGTCTCCATTTATCGATCCCGCAACACGTAAGGCTATGGGTGAGCAAGCCGTTGCTTTAGCAAAGGCTGTTAACTATCAATCAGCCGGTACCGTAGAGTTTGTGGTTGGCAAAGATAAGTCTTTCTATTTCTTGGAGATGAATACCCGCCTGCAGGTGGAGCATCCGGTCACTGAGGGCATCACCGGCCTTGATTTAGTTGAGCAAATGATTCGGGTGGCTGCTGGAGAAAAACTGGCATTTAAGCAAGAGGATATCAAGCTCGATGGTTGGTCTATGGAGTGCCGTATTAATGCTGATGACCCATTTCGTAACTTCTTGCCATCAACTGGGCGCTTAGTGAAATACCGCCCACCAGCAGAGTTAGATGGTGTGCGGGTAGATACAGGCGTCTATGAGGGCGGAGAAATTCCGATGTATTACGACTCCATGATCGCCAAATTAATTGTGCATGGCAAGGATCGCACTGAGGCAATTGAGAAGATGCGCTCTGCGCTCAATGACTTTGTCATCCGTGGTATTCACTCAAACATTCCTTTTCAGGCGGCTTTATTACAGCACCCACGTTTTGTATCGGGAGACTTTACTACTGGCTTTATCGCTGAAGAGTACCCAGATGGTTTCAAGAAGGACTCGGTGCAGCCAGCTGATCCTAAGCGTTTGGCGGCATTAGCGGCATTCATGCGTTATCGCTATCTTGAGCATATTCAAATGATCGATGGTCAGTTGGCCGGTCATGAGATGACAATTGCCAAGAAGTTTGTGGTGGTTACGGGATCACGCGTTGGATCTAAGGACGAGATGAAAGAGGTTCCTGTTCGTGTTGATCTCAAGGATGGCGTTTACTCGGTTTATGTTGAAGAGGAGGGCGATCTCAGTCGCTACAACATCGTTAGCGATTGGAGGCCAGGACAAATTTGCCTGCGTGCAACCATTAATGGCACTCACAAGATCACTGCGCAGGTAGAGCGTAAGGATGTCAAATACATTCTTGTCTTGGATGGTGCGCATTACGAGTGCATGGTCTTAAGTCAATTAGGCGCCGAACTTCAACGTCGCATGTTGAAGAAAGTGCCACCAGATACCTCTAAATTAGTTATGTCACCAATGCCAGGTTTGTTGACTAATATTTCTGTCAAAGTTGGCGAGGCTGTCACAGCTGGTCAGAAGTTGGCTGCAATTGAAGCGATGAAGATGGAGAACACGCTGGTTGCCGCGCAAGATGGTGTTATTGCTGAAATCTGCGCCAATGTTGGGGAAAGTTTAGCTGTTGATCAATTGATCATTCGCTTCGAGTAAGGATCGTCATGACTAAACCATTCAAGATATTGGGAATTCAGCAAATTGCGATTGGCGGCGAAGATAAGAATCGCCTTCGTAAGCTTTGGGTTGACTTACTGGGATTTGAGTACAAAAGTACTTTTGTATCTGAGCGTGAAAACGTCGATGAAGATATTTGTGCCATCGGTAAAGGGGCCCATGAAATTGAGGTCGACTTGATGCAACCATTTGATATTGAAAAGAAGCCTGCTGTTCATCAAACACCCTTAAATCACATTGGCTTATGGGTTGATGACCTTCCTAAAGCTGTTGAGTGGCTATCCGCCCAAGGTCTTCGTTTCGCTCCTGGCGGGATACGTAAAGGTGCCGCGGGTTATGACATTACTTTTGTGCATCCCAAAGGAAATGAAGAGTTTCCTTTATGCGGTGAGGGCGTATTGATTGAGCTAGTTCAGGCGCCCCCAGATATCATTGCAGGTCTGAGTTCATAAGATCAAGAGAGTTCCAATTGACCCATATATTGGCCATCGACACCTCCTCAGCCTGGTGCTCGGTGGCTTTATCTTTAGATAACGCTGCACCCGTAGTTCGCCATCAAAAGGTGTCGGCTGGGGCCAGTCAGCTTTTACTGCCTTGGATCCAAGAGTTACTATCTGAGGCCTCGGTCAAACTTACCGATCTAGATGCTATTGCTATAGGGATCGGCCCTGGAGCTTTTACTGGTGTTCGCCTTGGCGTTGCTGCTGTTCAGGGTTTGGCAACGGCTGCATGCTTGCCAGTACTTTCTGTTGCCAGTTTGGATGCTATTGCCAGTCAACTAGTTCAAACTCCTGCATTTATTGCATCCGGAGCCCAGTCTTTTGTCATTGCTGTCGATGCTCGTATGGGAGAGGTTTACTGGGCCAGCTATCGAGTTGGTGCAAATCTATCGCCTGTGCGTCAGGGCGATATTCATCTGAGTGCTCCAGAGGGTGTTGAGCTTACGCAGATTGATTTTTTAGCGGGCAGTGCAATTACTGAGTTTGGTGATCGACTCTTTGCCGGTGCTTCCAGTCCATTTTCCAGCACTCGTCTCGATTCAACTATTGGAGTGAATGCCTTAGGTGTTTTAGCTTGCGCGCAAACTATGTGGAGTCAAGGTCTACAACAAGATGTTCACTTATTAGAGCCCCTATACATTCGCAACAAGGTAGCGCTGACTTCTGCAGAGCGCGGTCAATAGTATGGCTGATAGCATTAACTCTATGCAATCAAACACTGAAGGTGTATCTGAGCTTTCATTTCTGCCTATGACTGTGGCAGATTTGGATTCGGTTCTGGCTATTGAATCCGTTTCACATATTCATCCATGGACCAAAGGCAATTTCTCAGACTCATTGGCTGCGGGGCATTGGGCTTATTGTGTGAGGCCCCAATTAACGGATGCCGTTAAAGGCAGCTATTTAGATCCAGATATTCTTTGGGCCTATTGCATTCTGTTTCCCGCCGTAGATGAATTACATCTCTTAAACATTACTGTGTCACCCAAATTGCGTCGCTTGGGTATTGGCGTCAAAATGATGAATGCAATTGAGGGTGTAGCAGCGCAACAAAATATGCCTCGAATTATTTTAGAAGTTCGCCCCAGTAATGAAGCAGCTCTTGAGCTCTATCAAAGCCTTGGGTATGAGCAAATTGGTTTGCGCAAAAATTATTACCCAGTTGATTCTGTTAATGGCTTGCGTGAAGATGCCCTAGTTTTGGCTAAATCGATTAAGCTTGGGGCATGAATATGAGTACAAATTCCACCTTTCTAAAAGAAATGGGTATCACTGAGTGGACCTCGCGCGATGCCGTTCCAGAGCATACTCAAGCGATCATTACTGC
>JBJOEU010000024.1:0-10035 GCA_046049115.1 Pseudomonadota bacterium | reverse complement strand
CCCAGAACGGTAATTTTTGCTTCATCACGCGCAAAGGCGATGCCGGAAATAACTGCGGCTTCCATAGTGCTGTCCTCTTCAAATGTAATCAAGGTGCCCGACTTCATCTCTTGGTCTAAGGGCATCAACGGATCTGTCAGCGATGACAGAACACGGGTTTTAACTTTGTACTTACCAGCAAACTCCACTGAACGAATCTGTAATACCTTCGAACCGAGACTTGCCATCTCTAGCATCTCTTCAAAGGTAATCTTATCCAGACGACGTGCATCTTCACAAACACGCGGATCAGTCGTGTAGACACCATCCACGTCGGTGTAGATCAAGCACTCATCTGCCTTGAGAGCTGCAGCCATGGCAACAGCCGATGTATCAGAACCACCACGACCTAGGGTAGTGATGTTGCCATTGGGATCAACACCCTGAAAACCGGTCACCACTACTGCGCGGCCAGCATTGAGATCAGCCAGGATTTTTTTGTCATCAATACTCTTGATGCGTGCTTTAGTGAATGAGGAGTCTGTATGGACAGTCACCTGCCAACCGGCATAGCTCACTGCATCAACACCTTCACGCAATAATGCCAAGGCCAATAAGCCAGAGCTGACTTGTTCACCTGTGGAGGCAATTTGATCGAGCTCGCGAGGGTTTGCATCAGGATTGATGTCTTTTGCCAAGCCAAGCAAACGATTGGTTTCGCCGGACATAGCTGAAGGCACCACCACTACCTGGTGACCAGCACGCATCCACTTGGCAACGCGTTTAGCGACATTCTGAATGCGCTCAACTGAGCCCATTGAGGTGCCACCATACTTATGAACGATAAGAGCCATAAAAACCGTTGAATTGTCTATTTACAGGGAATTACATTCCCTAGGGTCTAAAAGGGGCTTATTTTACAGGGTTTTTATCACTCAAAACTAAGGGGATTGACAGTAGATCAGTCTGGCTATAGGATTTGGTGTTACCTAAGTAACACTAGGAGTCCAATGATGAGCACTGTCACCACTACCTCTTTAAAACTCACTGAAGAAGTGAAGTTGCAAGCTGCGAATGCCGCCAAGGATCTGGGCATGAGCCCACATGCATTTATGGTGGAGGCAATCAAGCAAGCTAGCATCAATGCTGAAATACGTAGAAACTTCATTCAACAAGCCAGCATTGCTCGCGAAGGGGTTATTAAGAATGGTAAGGTCTATGAATCAGATAAGGTTTTCGAGGCTATGAAAGCCCGAATTGCTGGGAAAAAAGCTACATTAAAGGCTAGTAATTGTTAAGAATTGTCTTTGCACCGCAAGCAGTTGATGATTTAGAGCGACTTACTGACTTCCTAATTGAAAATGACAAAAATGCCGCTCTTCATACTATCGAACTAATTGAAGAGGCGGTCCAAATCCTAAAAAGACACCCTCTGATCGGACGCCTTTGTGATGGATGCCTGAGGGAGCTGGTAATTTCGCGGGGAAAGAGCGGCTATGTCGCCCTGTATAGCTACGAAGAATCGAGCAATATGATTCTGATCAGTACTATTCGTCACCAAAAAGAATCTGGCGGGCTTTACTAAGTTACAACAACTCCCAGAAAGGCAGAACTCTTTTTCCTAATGAGACTAAATGTGGATAGCTCACCCCAACCCCAGCAACGGCTACGAGCTGATCGTTGATATAAAGCAATGGCGCCAGTCGCTCCCAAGGCGGCGTATCTGATTCTTGAAAGAGGTTCTTAAGCGTTTTGCGTGGGGTATTGGGCTTGATTTGAATCTTTTCCGCTCCCTGGCGCACTCTTTCCTCAACCAGGCCTTGCTCTTGCGCTGTATTGACCCAATCAGCAGGCAAGCCTAGCAACTTACTTCTTGCGCTCACGCTTTGGAAAACCCACCGCCCTGCTGTGCACTGATTTATCTGCAAAGTGCTGCGCCACAAATAAATACTTACCCCATCGTGCTGCCACTCCAGGCTAGAGTCTAGTTTCACAGCTTTTAGGTCTTTCCACCAAGACTCAAGACGTTCCTGAGATGGCATTGCCAGATCATTTAACTTCAACCAATAACGCATGACATTATTCGCAGCGGGTTGATCTTTATTGGCAAGAGCTAAGAGAGGCGCTAGCTTTACCTGATTACCTTGAAAAATACCTTTTCCATCTTGCTTAGCTAAGCGATCGAGCAACACTTGGGATTGAGCCAATATAGTAGCGCTGCGAGCTAGGTTAGCAATGGCACCGGGCTGAATTTTCTCCAGCCTCGGAATAATGTCTTTACGAATAGCATTGCGGCGATAGCGTGTATTTTGATTGCTAGGATCTTCTACCCATTGGAGTTTATGTTCCTTGGCATAGGCCTCTAACTCTGCCTTGCTTTGATTCAGTAATGGGCGCCAGAGGGTAATTGGGCTTCCGTGGTTTACCTTAGCGCGCTGCAGAGGCATAGCAGAGAGGCCCGCTACACCAGAGCCACGTAGGAGCTGCAAGAGAACAGTTTCAGCTTGGTCGTTTTGATGGTGCGCAAGTAGTAAATCTTCAATGCCATGCTCAATGCACAGGTCAGTCAAGGCATCATAGCGCTCTGCCCTTGCCCTGGCTTCAATATTGCCCTGCGATAGATCGGCAAAGTGCAGTAAACGAAAGTCAAAATGTACTTGGTATTTTTTGGCTAGCCGCTCACAAAGTTCCAGCCATTGATCAGCAGGCTTTTGCAATCCGTGATGAATATGAAATACCCAAACTTCAGTTGAGTCACTGGGATTTGCTTTGACCGCTTTACAAACGGTATCGAGCAACACAACAGAATCAAGCCCACCACTTAAGGCAAGCCCGAGACGTTTGGCTGCTGGTGAAGCCGCCTTAAGACTTGACTTCGATTTCCTTGAACTTGCCATAGCTCATCAAGCGTTGATGGCGACGCTCTAGCAGCGCATCCACTTTCATTCCATCAAAAGTCTTGAGTGACTCAGCCAAAGCTTTGCGCATATGGTTCATCATCGTGTCGTAATCGCGATGTGCGCCGCCGGTAGGTTCAGCGACGATCTTATCGATCAAGCCAATCGCTTTCAAACGTTGTGCAGTCAAACCCAACTGCTCAGCTGCTTCAGGTGCTTTATCTGCAGTCTTCCAAAGAATAGATGCACAGCCTTCAGGTGAAATTACTGAGTAGGTGGAGTTTTGCAACATCAACACCACATCGCCCATCGCAATCGCAAGTGCACCACCAGAACCACCCTCACCAATAATAGTGGCGATGATCGGCACTTCCAATTCCGCCTGAACATAGAGATTGTGACCAATCGCTTCTGATTGGTTGCGCTCTTCCGCATCAATCCCAGGAAACGCACCCGGCGTATCTACAAACGTAAACACCGGTAATTTAAATTTTTCCGCTAAGCGCATGACACGCTTTGCTTTTCGGTAACCCTCAGGACGACTCATACCAAAATTTCTCAAAGCACGCTCTTTAGTATCACGGCCTTTTTGATGGCCAATGACCATGCAAGGCTGATTCTGAAAACGCGCTAAGCCAGTAATGATGGATTGGTCGTCTGCAAAATTACGATCACCATGAAGCTCATGAAAATCAGTGAACAATGCGCCGACGTAATCTAAAGTGTAGGGACGCTGAGGATGACGGGCCACTTGAGAAACTTGCCATGGACTTAAATTGGCATAGACATCTTTAGTCAGTTGCTGACTTTTTTCAGTCAGCGTTTTGATCTCATCAGAAATATCTACTGATGATTCATCTTGCACAAATTGCAGCTCTTCAATCTTTGACTCTAGTTCAGCGATTGACTGCTCAAAATCCAGGAAAGTCGTTTTCATAATCTGATTTTAATGTTCAACTGGCTTGGGGTCGATACTTCTCCACATATACCAAGTGGCTACCGTGCGCCATGGGGCCCAATTTGCGGCCACTTCACGGGCCTCATGCCTACTCACAGGCTCTCCACTGAAGTAATTGAGGGAAATCGCCTTGATTAAACCGGCGTCATCCAGGGGGAGGATATTGGGCCTAATCATGCTGAAAATCAGGAACATTTCCGCTGTCCAGCGGCCAATTCCCCGAATCCCACACAATTCTTTGATGATGGCCTCATCTTCCATGCCTTTCCACTGATTGGCATGTAAACGGCCAGAATCAAAGTGCTCAGCCAAATCGCGGATGTATTCCACCTTACGACCTGATAATCCCGCCGCGCGCAAATCCTCAATACTTAAAGCAAGGATATTTTTAGGGTTGACCTTGTTTTTGGATGCCAATAACACCTTAGCCCAGACAGACTGAGCTGCGGCAACCGAAATTTGCTGACCCACAATCGCCCTTGCTAGAGTAGTAAATGCATCACCACGTGTCCGCAAAAAACCTGAACCATATTTTGGAATCAGTTTTTTTAAAATACGATCATCCTTCATCAACTCAGTACATGCATGCTCCCAATAATCGGGGGCAATTTCTTCAATGATGACTTGCTGTGCAACTTTACTCAAAATGAATACTCTTCAATTAACTTTTGCGCCATTCGGTAATGCCACCGGGTTTATCTTCCAATACTACGCCTTGATCTAATAAAGTCTGACGAATTAAATCCGCTTTAGCAAAATCTTTTGCTAGCTTTGCGGCAACTCGTGCCGCAATCTGCTCTTCAATGGCATCAGCAGATAAGCCGGCATCAGCACCCCGGGATCCTTCTTGTAAAAATACAATCGGGTCACGTTGCAAGAAGTTGAGGGTTTTAGCCAAGCCCTTGAGCGTATTGGCTAGCTGTACTTTTTCTTCGCCCTGCGCACGGTTCACTTCACTGGCTAAATCAAACAGGGTTGCGATCGCCTCAGGCGTATTAAAGTCATCATTCATCGCATTAGTAAAGCGCTGAGCCCATGGTGAATGGGGGTCTACTGGCTTATCACTCAATGTAACCGGGGCTAAGGCCGTGTAAAGACGAACCAGCCCAGCGCGAGCCTCTTCGAGCTGGGCATCACTATAGTTAATCGGGCTGCGATAGTGTGCGCGTAGCATGAAGAAACGCAAGACCTCGGGATCGAAGCTCTTTAAGACATCACGAATGAGGAAAAAATTACCTAATGACTTGGACATCTTCTCTTCGTTTACCCGAATATGCCCGTTATGCATCCAGTAATTTACAAAAGGCTCATCGCTTGCTTGATGATCTTGGCCATAGAGAGCTCCCTCGCTCTGAGCAATCTCGTTTTCATGGTGCGGAAATTGCAAGTCTGCACCGCCACCATGAATATCAAAATGCTCGCCTAATAAATCGCATGACATAGCAGAACATTCAATATGCCATCCAGGGCGACCTTCACCCCATGGAGATTTCCAACGTGTATCTGCAGGCTCTTCTGGTTTAGCGCTCTTCCATAGAACAAAGTCCAATGGATCTCGCTTACCACCACCAACAGCAACACGCTCGCCAGCATTTAATTCATCTAAAGACTTACCAGAAAGGCGACCGTATTCTGGGAACAATCGAACGGCAAAGTTCACATCGCCATCCTCACCTTGATAGGCCAATTCTTTTTCAATTAAGCGGCCGATCATGCCCTGCATTTGCCCGATGTAATCGGTTGCACGCGGCTCATGATCAGGGTGCATCAAACCCAATTCATTTGAGTCGGCATGCATCGCATCAATAAAACGCTGTGTTAGCGCAGAAATAGGCTCGCCATTCTCAATCGCACGATTAATGATCTTGTCATCGATATCCGTGATGTTACGGACGTAAATAACCTCATACCCACTGGCACGCAACCAGCGCACCACCATATCAAACACAATCATCACCCGAGCATGGCCAATATGGCAAAAGTCATAAACCGTCATTCCGCAGACATACATCTTCACCTTACCCGGCTCGATGGGTTTAAAGGCCTGCTTGGAACGACTAAGGGTGTTATAGATTTGCAGCATAGAGGCTATAAAGGGTGGCAAGTAGCGCTAATTTGTTAGACTGAGCGCTGAGTATATCGAATGAGCCCGTTTTTCACCCCACACCCTATGCCAGCTAACCATTTTTTACTACGTCCAGCCCAGCTGGGTGGCTTGTGCGCCATTTTTGCTGTTTTACTCCTTGCGGGCTGCAGCACTCCTGGGCAACAGTTAGCAGAGGCTGAAATTAAGGCCCTCAATAGCGCCCCTAATGCCGCTCAAGGCACTCAGGCGCCCTACCTAGGATCTTACGGCCCCAATGACCCCCCAAGACTTGCCGGCAATGACACTGGATACGATCAATTTAACGCTGAGCTGTCAGACTCTGTCGCTGTTCCATTTTTATCCTTTTTGATTATTGAGCCTGATCCAGTAACGAAAAATGGGGTTCCATCCGATATTGAAAAATTAGTCAAAGCCAAGAAATATCCTGAAGCGATCGACAGCATTAATAGGCAACTCAAAAAAACACCAGGTAATGTGCAGTTACGTTACGTCAAAGCGCGTATGCAGATTGAAATGCGCCAGTGGGTAGAGGCTAAAAAGACTTTGGTTGAGATTACTCAACAGTTTCCGGAGCTACCCGAGCCGTACAACAACTTGGCTGCACTTGCAGCAAATCAAGGCAGCTGGATTGAGGCAAGAGATTATTTAGAGCTCGCCTTGAAATTACGCCCGAGCTATACAGTTGCCTCCGCTAACTTAGGCGAGGTCTATATTCGTCTTGCCGCTCAAGCTTATGACAATGCCGCAAAGGATGCGGTCTTAAATCAGCGTCAATATACCAATCGTGCAAAAGCACTGATGGAGATACTGAAGCCGCCCAAAAAGGGACTTACGCCAGCAGCGCCTGCAATCCCAGTAGCACCTACTTCAAAATAATTCTCATACCTTTTTATCTACTAACTCATAGAAAGTACATTCATCATGACCAAAGTTCTGCTCAAAACAAATAAAGGGGATATCACCCTCTCACTGGATGCTGCCAAGGCGCCAAAGACTGTTGCCAATTTTGTGCAGTATGTCAAAAGTGGTCACTACGATGGCACGATTTTCCATCGCGTGATTGATAATTTTATGATTCAAGGTGGTGGCATGACTGCTGGCCTAAAAGAAAAAAAATCTGGTGCTCAGATTGAAAATGAAGCCAACAATGGCCTTAAGAACGAACGTGGCACAGTAGCTATGGCTCGCACTAGCGACCCGCACTCTGCGACAGCACAATTTTTCATTAATGTTAATGACAACGATTTCTTGAATCACACTTCACCAAGCGCACAAGGTTGGGGTTATGCGGTTTTTGGTAAGGTCATCGACGGTCTTGATGTGGTTGATGCTATCCGTAAAGTCAAAACAGGTAACGCCGGCTTTCATCAAGATGTTCCTGCAGAAGACGTCCTCCTTGAAAAGGCAAGCGTTCTCGAGGAATGATTCCGCAATACGCAAGCGCGCTGCTTATTTCTGATTTGCACCTCACGCCGTCAATGCCCTTGACGGCGCAACGATTCTTCGATTTTTGCGAAAAGGATGCTCCAAAGGTAGAGGCGGTATTTATCCTGGGAGACTTATTTGAGTATTGGGTTGGCGATGATGCCGCCTTACATTCACCTTTTCAACAAGAGGTAAAAAATGCGCTTGCAACGCTGTCAACTAAAGTCAAAACCTATTACCTTCACGGTAATCGGGACTTTTTAGTTGGCAAGCATTTTTTAAGCAAGACCGGCATGACTCTGATGTCTGATCCTAGCAAAATGAATATTGCCGGCTCCGAATATGTTCTCTGCCACGGTGATTCACTTTGCACGGCAGATATTGGCTACCAAGTTTTCCGTAGCTGGGTTCGTAAACCCTGGATCCAAAAACTATTCTTGAGAATGCCATTGAACTGGCGCCGCTCCATTGCGAATCGCCTGCGCAGCAATAGTGGTGCGCAATATCAACGATCAATGCAATCTTCAGCTGAGGGTACGCAAGCCAAAACGAATGTCACTTTAGCAGCCTGCGCAGCAGTTCTCAGAGATCAAGCCGGGAATCAATTGATACATGGTCATACCCATCTCCCTAAGCACCATCAAGAGCATCTGCAAGATCAAGAATGGCAACGCTGGGTCTTATCGGACTGGGATTTAGATCACCCCGAAAGTGGCCGCCCACGGGCTAGCGCCCTGCTCATTAATCAAGACGGCGTACGTTACGCCGACCTGATTAAAACTGAATACTGACGCCGAATTAACAGGTGGAATATTTAGATAAGCACTGCACCATCTGAGCAAAGATACGTGGATTTGCGCACATCACTTCACCGCTTTGTAGAAAGCCTTCTTCGCCACGGTAGTTACCAACAAGTCCACCAGACTCAGTAATCAATAAAGCGCCTGCGGCCATATCCCATGGCTTGAGATCACTCTCAAAAAATCCATCGTAACGACCAGCAGCGACATAAGCCAAGTCAAGGGATGCAGCACCAGGACGGCGCAGGCCAGCACATTGACGTGACATATCCGCAAAGATTTTTAAATACTTTTCTAAGTCTTGATCATCGCGATAAGGAAAGCCTGTGCCCAATAAAGAATTGGCTAAACGATCTTGCGTAGCAACACGCAAACGCCGACGATCTAAATAAGCACCTGCACCGCGCGTAGCAGTGAATAGCTCATCACGAGTTGGGTCGTACACCACTGCTTGTTGGGTTACCCCATTTACAGACAGTGCAATAGAAACTGCATATTGTGGAAAACCGTGAATAAAGTTGGTTGTGCCATCGAGTGGATCAATGATCCAGACATTTTCAGCGTCAACGTTTTGAGCACCAGTTTCTTCTGCTAAGAAACCATGTGAAGGGTAGGCTTCACTGAGAGTTTCAATGATGGCTGCTTCAGCCTGTCTGTCCACCTCAGTTACGAAATCATTATGTTGTTTGCGGTCAACTTGGAGTCGCTCTAAATTGAGAGAGGCTCTGTTAATCACGGTTCCGGCACGACGGGCAGCCTTAACGGCCACATTTAACATGGGATGCATAGTATTGATGGACAAATTAAATAAGAACAAGCTCACCAAATTGCAAACTGCAGGACAATAAGGAGCTAACACCCTGATTCTAAACGATTGCTACATTGAACTCCCAAGCCACCAGAGAACTCCTGTTGATATGAATGCCGCACAAGCACAGTTACTACGCTGGGTTTTAGTTGAAACCAGCCACCCAGGAAACGTGGGATCGGCTGCTCGCGCGCTGAAAACCATGGGATTTAGCGATCTACACCTGATTTCACCAAAGATTGCAGGTGTTGCCCAGGCGCCTGAGGCCATTGCGCTAGCCAGTGGCGCAGTCGATATCTTGGAATCCAGTCAAGAGACTTCATCCTTGGAATCAGCCGTTCAAGGCTGCACGCTTGTCTTGGGGCTCACCAGTCGTGATCGTGAATTTGGGCCGCCAGCATTAAATTGGCAAGATGCTCGCCCATTAGTTCAGGCGGCTATCGCGGGTCATCAGCGAGTCGCCCTTCTCTTTGGGCCAGAGCGCACAGGACTAGATAACCACCACCTCTCACTGTGTACTCACCGCGTATGGCTTGATGCGAACCCACTCTACCCCTCCCTAAACTTAGCCCAAGCGATCATGGTTTGCGCTTTTACCCTGAGAGAATCCCTCGGAGAGGATTTGGGGCTTTTGTCATCAGACTCCACTACTGAGTCGGTAGATTATGCGGATCCTGCAGCTGTAGCAGCCATGCTGGAGCACTGGCGCGAGGGCTTAGAGGCTATTGGCTACCTTGATCCCGCTAATCCCAAAAAGCTCATGCCCCGCTTACAAGCGCTATTTGCCAGAACGCGCCTCCATAAAGAAGAAATCGACCTACTCCGTGGCATTGCCAAACAGATGCTCTTGAAAAAATAGATTGGGCTTTACCCGTTAAAATCCAAATATGCTTAATTCGCTTTTCGACCAAGTCGACTCCATCATTGCTCGTGACCCTGCTGCAAGAAATCGCTTAGAGGTCATTACCTGCTATCCAGGCTTACATGCTGTTTGGATACATCGGGTATCTCATGGTCTATGGAACTTGGGTTTGAAGTGGATTGCACGCCTTCTATCGATG
>JBJOEU010000023.1:0-10040 GCA_046049115.1 Pseudomonadota bacterium | reverse complement strand
CCTCGAATTATTCGACATGGCTAAAGAAGAAAGTGATTTTGAAACTATTGTTGCTATCGAACAAGATGTTGAGAGCTACAGCAAGATCATTCATGATCTCGAGTTCCGCCGCATGTTCCATAACGAAATGGATTCCTGCAATTGCTTTATCGATGTTCAAGCGGGCGCTGGTGGAACAGAAGCTTGCGACTGGGCCAGCATACTCCTGCGCCAATACCTTAAATATTGCGAGCGCAAAGGCTACAAGACAGAAATTCTCGAAGAATCCGATGGTGATGTTGCCGGTATCAAGAGTGCCACTATTAAGGTAGATGGTGAATATGCTTACGGTCACCTGCGCTCAGAGACTGGTGTGCACCGTTTAGTACGCAAGTCACCTTTTGACTCGTCAAATGGTCGCCATACTTCTTTTGCCAGTATTTATGTATACCCAGAGATTGATGACTCAATTGAGATTGACGTCAATCCAGCAGATATTCGTACTGACACCTATCGCGCCTCTGGTGCGGGTGGTCAGCACATTAATAAAACCGACTCCGCTGTTCGTTTAACCCACCTCCCTACTGGAATCGTGGTGCAGTGTCAGAATGACCGAAGCCAGCACCGTAATAGAGCTGAAGCAATGACGATGCTCAAATCACGCCTGTATGAACACGAGATGCAAAAACGTCGTGCCGAACAGGATAAGCTTGAAGCCAGTAAAACTGATGTAGGCTGGGGTCATCAGATCCGCTCCTACGTACTGGACCAGAGCCGCATCAAAGACTTGCGTACTAACGTTGAGATCTCGAATACACAAAAAGTATTAGATGGTGATCTCGATGCTTTTATTGAAGCCAGCCTGAAGCAAGGCGTTTGATTTACTACCCCTATTCCAGTTATTAAAATTCCATATGAACGATCCAGTGAATTCAACTCCTAACCAAGCTGCAGCTACTGAAGCTGTAGATGAAAACCACATCATTGCCGAGCGTCGTGAGAAATTAGCCAAGCTACGTGAAGGTGGCATCGCATTTCCGAACGACTTCGTACCAACTCACTTAGCAGTAGATCTTCATACTCACTACGACAGCCTCACTAAAGAAGAATTAGCCGCCAAGAAAGTCCATGTCAAAGTAGCTGGCCGCATGGTGCTCAAGCGCGTGATGGGTAAGGCCAGCTTTGCCACGATTCAAGATCGTAGTGGCCAGATTCAGTTCTACATTAATGATGAAATCAGTGGTGCCGATATTCATGGTGCATTTAAGCACTGGGATATGGGTGACTTTATCTCCGCTGAAGGTCATTTATTTAAGACCAATAAAGGTGAGCTCTCAGTTGAATGCAGCAAGCTACGCCTGCTGAGCAAGTCTTTACGTCCACTGCCAGATAAGTTCCATGGTTTATCAGACCTCGAGACCAAGTATCGCCAACGTTACGTTGACTTGATCGTCAATCCAGAAAGTCGCAATACTTTCAGAGCGCGTAGCAATACGATTGCTTCTTTGCGTCGCCATATGCTCGACGCCGACTTCATGGAAGTAGAAACACCCATGCTCCATCCGATTCCTGGTGGCGCAACTGCTAAGCCGTTCATTACGCACCACAATGCCTTAGATATGCAGATGTTCTTGCGCATTGCGCCAGAGTTATACCTGAAGCGCCTTGTAGTGGGTGGCTTTGAGCGCGTCTTTGAAATCAATCGTAACTTCCGTAACGAGGGTGTTAGCCCACGTCACAATCCAGAATTCACAATGATGGAATTCTATGCAGCCTATACCGATTACCGTTGGTTGATGGATTTCACAGAAGGCTTGATTCGTGCTGCCGCAATGGATGCGCAAGGTACTGCTGTTTTGACTCACCAAGGTCGCGAACTCGATCTCAGCAAACCTTTTCAGCGCCTCACGATTACGGAAGCCATCCTGAAATATTGTGGCCAGTCAAATAAGAGTTATGAAGCTGCTCAATTAGAGGATGCTGCATTCATTCGCACTGAATTGAAAAAAGGTGGCGAGAATCCAGACTCCCCTACCCTCAAGAACGCTGGCATTGGCGCTCTTCAATTAGCTCTCTTTGAATTGGTTGCCGAGTCACACCTATGGGAGCCAACCTATATCATCGATTACCCAATCGAAGTGAGCCCTCTTGCCCGTGAATCCGATACGCGCCCTGGCATTACCGAGCGCTTTGAGTTATTCATCACCGGCCGCGAAATCGCCAACGGCTTCTCAGAGTTAAATGATGCAGAAGATCAAGCTAATCGCTTCCGCAAGCAAGTAGAGCAAAAAGAAGCTGGTGACGAAGAAGCAATGTACTTTGACCATGACTTTATCCGTGCGCTGGAGTACGGCATGCCTCCAACCGGTGGTTGCGGTATCGGTATTGACCGCTTAGTTATGCTGCTAACTGACGTACCCAATATTCGTGATGTGATTCTGTTTCCACATCTGCGTCGCGAAGAAGAGTAAGCAGTTCGAATACTTTTCTTTGGCAATCAAAAGCCGCAGAATTGAACTTCTGCGGCTTTTTTCTTGACTGCATCTAAGCAGTTAAATCGCTGGATACAGCTTCGTGCTCTCGCTATCAATGACAGTCACATTCACCGGAATACCCAGGCTGACACTAGAAGATACGGTACAGAAATCCTGGAACTGGGCTAATACACGCTCGAGGTTCTCCAGAGTATTGCCTGGCACACCAATCCGAATCTCTACATGGATAGCCAATATGCGTAAACGGTTTTCTGCATTTCTACCGATTTCGCAGCTGGCCTTCGTTTCGATTGGCTCTGGGTTTTGCTTAAACTTTCTGAGTGCAAAGAGCAAGGAATCAGACAAGCAATTAGCCACACCCGCCAATAAGAACTGGGATGGTGTTGCACCCTGTGATCTTCCTAGGGGTGGTGGCTCATCGCCATAAACGGGATCACGCTCTTCGTTGTAATAAATAGCAAATTGGTAATCAGTTTGCTGAACTAGTCTTACGGAAGGCTCGCTACTCATAAAAACTCCAATAACTTAAAACACCATATTAATAGATAGCTGGAATCAATTTTTTGACTCTACGCTGGTAGTCTCGATAATCTGGAAAACGCTCTACCAGCCAGACCTCTTCCCGCCTTGCTTTGATATCGAATAAGAAAAATAAGCCAATGGCATAGATCAAGATATAAATGCCGGGGAAGATGAGTAACCAAGCCAGTGCTGCCAAGAGCACTCCAAAGTAGATGGGGTGCCGTACAAATTGATATAAGCCATTCTGAATCAGAACAGCATTGTCTTTTGGGCAAGGTAAAGGGGTAAGATTTTTACCGAGATTAATGACGGCAATCACCATAATTACAGTGGCTAGCAAGCCGATAGCAATGCCACAGGACTGGAGAATCGAAGCAATTGGTTCTGAGCTAACTAGAAGAGAGCCTTGAGGGCCGAATAAGATCAGGCCAATCAGAATACCCTGCACCACCACATACCATGCACCCCTCTCAAAGATCGATTGATGTGGCGATGAACTCATAATGTGGCCTTATTCAGATAAGGCTACAGTCTAGCTTGATTTAGAAGTTGAGAGCCTTATTAAAGTGCTCATCAATGCTAGCCTCGTCTTGGGTCATCACATGCTGTGCAATCAGGAAAACGCCCGAAATAAAACTCAGGCAAACCAGCACCCCAAAAGCATGATATTGATTTAGGCCACTTTGATTCAGGGCATCAAGATACGGGGCACTTTCTAGGGCCAGGTGGGTGGATAAGCTCAGTAGAGCCAAACCCAAAAATATCTGGGTGATGGTTAAAAATAAGGGCTTTTGAACTGTGGGCTTAGCGGACATAGGATTCTCTCGATTGGGTATGAAAGGATCATAGGGGGCTAGCCGGCATAAGTAAAAGACTCCCTTTTTATAAGCTAAATACTTTTTTATCTATAGAACCACCCCTAGAATGAGGATAATTAGGATTTACACCTTAATAATTCGTATTTATGGCTGCCTACAACACTGAAACCGTCCTCACCGTTCATCATTGGAATGACACCCTATTTAGCTTTACGACCACCAGAAACAAAGGTTTACGCTTCCGTAGTGGTCATTTTTTGATGATTGGCCTGGAAGTTGAAGGCAAGCCCTTGGTTCGCGCCTACAGTGTGGCAAGCCCTAATTATGAAGAGCATTTGGAGTTCTTAAGCATCAAAGTTCAAGATGGTCCCCTCACATCCCGTCTTCAGAAGATTCAGGTGGGAGACCCCGTTTTAGTGAGCGAGAAATCCGTGGGCACCCTAGTCATCGATGACTTGAATCCAGGTAAACATCTTTATTTATTCAGTACCGGCACTGGACTAGCCCCCTTCATGAGCATTATTCGTGATCCAGACACTTATGAGAAGTTTGAAAAAGTAGTCTTGATTCATGGCGTTCGTTTAGTGAGCGAACTAGCTTATGGTGATTACATCAAAGATGAGCTCACTCAAGACGAATATATTGGTGAAATCATTCGCGAGAAATTAATCTACTACCCAACCGTGACACGCGAAGCTTTTAAGCACACGGGTCGTTTAACTACCGCAATTGAATCAGGCCAACTATTTAAAGATATTGGCTTACCTCCATTAGATCCAGCAGTCGATCGTGCCATGATCTGCGGCAGTCCATCCATGCTCAAAGAAACTGCTGAGATGCTTGATTCCAAAGGCTTCAAGGTATCTCCTAGCCTTGGTCAATTAGGCGACTACGTATTCGAACGTGCGTTCGTAGAAAAGTAAAAAGCTTATATACCCAAAAGTAATTTAGTTATCGCTATATGTTTCTTGTGAATATATAGGCACCTTGGTAAATTAGTTCTTAGAAGATATTTACCAAGGAATCGAGATGTCCCCAGTCCGAGAGCACTACAACCCGATCATTACGCAGTTGTTACGTGAACATGATCGTTTGCCGCATGAGAATGTGGCTGAACGAAAAAACTTCCAACGCAGAATTCTGTTTTTGATGACTACTATCAAGATGGAAGAGTTTGAGGACTCTTACGCTTAAAAAATCCTCCTTACAAAGAACTGCTAATGAAGATTAATCCGATTGCAGCAATAAATAGAGTCTCGACAACCAACATAACTACTGGCTGCCAACCCAACTTGGCCAATTCCTGAAAGTTTGTTTTTAGTCCAGCCGCGCCAATAGCAATCACCAGCATCCAGCGGGATATTCCGCCAATAGATTGGGTAACGGAGCTTGGCAAAACCTGCATAGATGCAACGACGGATAGCGCCACGAATCCCAATAAGAATGTTGGTATCAAACGTAGGCTACCCCAGCCTAAACGCTGAGATGATTTTTCAGCACCAAAGAAAATAGAGATAAATAAAACGACAGGCAACAAAAGCGCGACTCGGAACAGCTTCACGACAGTCGCTACATCGCCCGCCTCAGGGCCAAACAACATACCCGCAGCAACCACCTGCGCTACATCATGAATGGTGGCTCCCAAAAAGATACCTGCAGGTAAAGCAGTGATATTGAGCAACTGCAATGCAAAGGGGTACACCACCATGGCAATAGTGGATAGGACGGTTACCCCAACCACTACCAATAAAGTAAATCGCTCATTCTCTTTTGTTTTTGGCAGAACTGAAGCTACCGCTAAAGCTGCTGAAGCTCCGCAAATACCAACCGATCCACCTGCAATCAATCCAAAATCTGGGGACAACTTTAAGATCTTAGCCAGGAAGAATCCCAAAGCTACCGTGGCAGCAACCGCAAACATCACCATTAATCCGGTATTTAAACCGATGGCACCAATATCAGCAAATGTAATCCGAATACCCAGAAATGCAACGCCCAAACGCAGAACTGTTTTGGCGCAAAAATCAATTCCTGGTTTTACTGCCTCATTGAGATATAAAAAATGGAGTGATAAACCAATCAGTAGTGCGTACAACAGCTGCGGGCCACCATAATTCTCAGAAAGAAAACTGGTAGACATGGCAATGACCAAGCAAACCAACAGCCCTGGAATATTCTTCCGAATGGTGGTCAACATCAAACTAAGCCACTAACTCACTGAAATACTCATGTTGAGTGGTATTTAAGGTAGAAACACGCCACTCCAGAGGCTCATCCTGGATGCCCAGTGCTACTCTTCGAATAACTAGCACAGGAGAGTCTGGATTTAATCCAAGCCATTCAGCATGTTGCTTGCCGGCTAAGCCAGCACGCAAACGCTCACTACTTCGCACCACGGTCTGGCCGTATTCCATTTGATACATCTGATAAATACTGCCCTTGCGCTCAATAAAGTCCGCACGACTTAAATTTTTAAACCTTTGTTTATCTAGCGTGATCTGGTCGATCATGACGCACTGTCCTTCCAATGACAGGCGATTGGTAATTCTCCAAACAGGTGCACCCTCTTTTATCTCCAGCTTGCCAGCCTCTTCCTTATTGGCAGTAGCGCTAATTAAGGAGACTAGCTCAACTTTGGGGTAAACCTTTTTCTCAGCATCGTGTTTAACAATGTGGAAAAAATAATATAAAAGTCTTTTGAGATCATGCTCAACAACATAGGTGCCCCTGCCTTGGCGTCGGACTACGATACCTTCCGCAACCAACTCGTCCACCGCTTTGCGCAGGGTACCTATCGATACATCTAACTCTTTTGATAAATCCTTTTCAGCAGGCAATGCCTGCCCCATAGGATATCGACCCCTGACCAGATCCTCGGTGATCTTTTGCTTGACTTCCTCGTAAGCGGTCAGGTTTCTCATACTGCAGTCTTATGCTGATTCGTATAAACGAGTCAATACAAACTCACGGTGACCGAGAATTTCAGAAGCAGTCAACTCACCATCAGCAGTACGCTTCAAGCAATCTAACAACTTATTTCCTGCATCATCCATATTCTCTTCGCGACGCAATAAGCCAGACACATCAACGTCGATATGCTCACCCATAGTGCGAACAGTCTTTGGATTAGCGCAAATCTTAATCACTGGAAGAATTGCATTACCGATCACGTTACCCTGACCTGTTGGGAAGAAGTGGGCAGTAAAGCCGGCAGCTGCGCATAAGGTGACCATTTCAGCGGCAGCTGATGATGAGTCCATGAAATGCAATCCAGGAATCTTTGGCTCTTCACCCTTATCCAGCACGCTATCCACAATACATTTTTTACCAATTTTTTGGATATTGCCCAAAGCCTTCTCTTCGATGGTTGTTAAACCACCTGCAATATTGCCTTTGGTTGGCTGAGAGTCAGACAGATCGCTCGTCTTATGACGCTCAATCACATCCTGGTAGCGATCAAACATCTCGCGGAACTTTTTCTTTACTTCTGGAGTACGGCAACGCGCTTCAACCAAATGCTCGCCACCAGTTAACTCAGTAGTTTCACCGAATACCATGGTGGAGCCAATCGCATACAACTTGTCAAAAGCATCGCCTACGGTTGGGTTTGCACCGCATCCAGAAGTCGTATCGGATTCACCGCATTTTGTGGAAACCCATAGCTCAGATAATGGAGCAGAAACACGTTTTTGCTTAGATGCATGCTTCATCATGTTGTAGGCAGCCTTGCTAGCAGAAGCAATCGTAGCTGTGTCGCCATTACCTTCAATCCAGAATCCCTCAACTGGCTTACCTGATGCCTTGATGCCATCAACGATAATTTTTGTCCACTGTGGCTCAATACCGATAACTACTACAGCAGCTACGTTCGGATTAGAACCCGTACCAATTAAGGTGCGAAAGTGTAAATCCAAGTCAGCTCCGAACTGTAAACGACCATAGGAGTGAGGGATTGCCATTGTTCCTTTGATGTTGTTTGCAACTGCTTCACAGGCAGCATTGGATAAGTCATCCAAAGGCAGAATCAATACGTGATTACGAATACCCATGCGGCCGTTTTCACGGCGATAACCTAAAAAGGTCGCGTCTTTCAAATTAGTCATTTTTTATATCTCTTTCAATGAATAGGTAGGTAAGGTGCCGGATTACCAGCGCTTAGTTTTTACGTTTTGGACGTGAAGGTGCTCGCCTTTTTTGATTGGGGCTACTACCTTGCCAATATCAACGCCGTATTTCATGACTGTGTCACCTGGCTTGAAATCGTTCAATGAAATTTTGTGACCAATAGGAATATCACTTTCAGACTTGATATTCAAAGTGAGGTCGCCATCCATTACCCAACCAATTAAATCAGTTCCGGCCTTGACACCCTCGACTACTACTACACCTACGCCATCTGCTGGCTCATGCACGACAAAGTGGATCATTACTATCTCCTCAATAATCTCGTTTATAAAAAACTACTCAGTCCATGACTGGCGGATACCAGTCTGAATTTCTTCCACAACCACATCTGAAACTGTGACGCCACCACTAAACCCTGTAGCGCGCTGCTGAAAACGACGCTGCCCAGGAAGACGAGTGCCAGCATCGGCACTAAGAACCTGTAAGAAATCCTGCATACGGCTAGCAAAAATAGATGCGCCCGCTAAACCGGGATCAATCGTTAATATCAACTGGCCAATACGCGGGCGATTACCTTTGGGATCAAAAAAGGAATCCGCCTCATAAGAAAAGCGGCTACCTGAAAGCCCCACGACTAGCAATTCAACGATGAGGGCAAGTAAGGCCCCTTTATCGCCACCCAAAGGCAGCATCAAACCCTTTAAGCCTTCTTGTGGATCAGTAGTTGGCTCTCCATCCGCAGTCAATGCCCACCCCTCCGGAATCGCTTGACCATTTTTTGCCGCAACCAAGAGTTTTCCGCGTGCTACCGCAGAAAGTGACATATCTATAACTAAGGGGTCGCCGCTGGTAGGAAAAGCTGCAGCCAGTGGGTTAGTTCCAAAGATGGCTTTCGTACCACCAACCATAGGCATCGCTGCTGGCGTATTTCCAAACAGCAAAGACACGTAACCTGCTCGTGCTGCAGCCTCAACGTAATGCCCCGCAACACCAAAATGATGGCTATTGGTAACAGCTACCAAACCAAGACCATTTTTTGAGGCTAGATTCACCGACAGGTCAGTTGCAAACCGAAGGGCAGGAAAAGCCAGTCCATCACGTGCATCGACCAAAGCGGCCGCTGTTTTAAATGGCCGAACCCTCAACTTAGGGTCTAACTCAATGCGGCCATTTTTTGCATGTGCAGCATATTGGGGAACTCTTGCCAAGCCATGCGAAGCCAATCCATCTAACTCCGCCAGCGCTAGAAACTGTGCAGTCTCATAAGCCGCTTTTGAATTGATCCCAGCAGCCTGAAGGCCTGTATTTGCAAGCGCAAGAATCTCTGAATAGCTCAGATTCATGAATGCTCCCCGCGAATGAGGTCGCCCAAATACAGGGTTTTCAGGGCTTGACTAGACCTAGCTTTAGGGAACAAAATAAGTGACATATCTGAATCATATAGATGATTTAGATATCTTGCAAGATCCAATTCGTGGTGCAGCGCAGAAAGTATCTTGAAGTACTGCGGGATCGATGGAGGAGACAGAAGTAATGAATAAGCATATAACTATTAAATAGCAGTTCAGTATATTTTTTTCAAAGCGAAGTAGCTAAGATATAAAAATTAAATTACCACTGGAGGTCACCGATGTTTGAGAACAAAAAATATAATTTAAGTAGACGTTTAGTTTTACTTGCAGGGGCGCTCACCCTTGCATTACCTCAATTAGCAGCAGCGCAGGCTTGGCCAACAAAGCCAATTAAGTTAATCATTCCTTTTGCAGCCGGCGGTACCACCGATATTCTTGGTCGACTGCTAGCTCAGCAGTTAACAAAAGATTTAGGACAAAACGTCATTGTCGAAAATAAAGGCGGCGCCGGTGGAAATATTGCCGCTGAATTTGTTGCTCAATCAGCTGCAGATGGCTACACCATCATGCTTGCATCAGGAAGTATGCTCACCGTAAATCCTAGCCTGTATAAAAAATTGCCAGTCAATTACAGTAAAGATTTTGTGAATATTACCAACGTTGCTAGTGGCCCAATGCTGCTATCTGTCAGCAGCAAAATCCCAGTCAAGAATTTAAATGAATTTATTACCTATGCAAAAACTAAAGAT
>JBJOEU010000022.1:0-10164 GCA_046049115.1 Pseudomonadota bacterium | reverse complement strand
CATTTCTCTCGCCTGGTCTCGCACTTGCGGATTATCTGGTTGATTCGATTTTTGAATCAATTTATCTAGTTGCGCCTTTGGAATTGCCTTGCCATTAACGATGGCAGCATTTTGGGCATAAACGGCTGTTGAGAAAAGCGCAGCGCTAAAAGCACTGATGGTCAAAATTTGGCGTGTGTTGAACATAGGTGGAGAATTTAAATATAGGTAAAAGAGAATCTTAAAGCAATCTGCTTTTAGTGGGTACTTTCACTAGGGGTGTATGCCAGTATGGTCAAAGCATGAATTGCATCAGGAAAGTGGCTGTTTAAAGCAGCATAAATAGCTCTATGACGAGCCACCTTAGTCATTCCCTCGAATTCTGGGGCTACGATGGTCAGTTTAAAGTGACCCCCACCAGAAGCGGCACCTGCATGGCCCGCGTGAAGATGGCTTTCATCCTCAATCTGTAAATGGTTTACCTGAAACGCTAACTTGAGGTCAGATTCAAACCGAGTAATACGCTCTTGGTTGATATTCATTCTGCAGGATGCTCCATGTGACGGGTGAGCCAAACTCCTTGAAGAATCACAAATACAACCAGTAATCCTGTGCTGCCAAATAACTTAAAGTTGACCCACGTTTCTTCGGAGAACTCAAAGGCAATATAGAGATTGAGCGCACCCATAAAAAAGAAAAATAATGCCCAGGCCATATTCACTTGATGCCAGACTGATTTCGATCTGGGCTCTTTGAGGGTGATTTGTTTGCCCATTAATACTTGAATCCAGTTTTTTTGAAAAAATTGAGCGCTAATAAAGAGAGCGGCTGCAAAGAGCCAGTAAAGCGCAGTTGGTTTCAGTTGAATAAAAGTTTTGTCGTGCAGGAAGATGGTTAGGCTTCCAAATACCAGAATCATGACAAGGCTAACCCACTGCATAGCGTCAATCTTGCGATGTCGGTAATACACCCACAGTATCTGACCAATAGTAGCAACCATGGCTACGATGGTTGCAGTGTAGATATCACCAAATTTAAAGGCAATAAAAAAGAGGATGATCGGGAATAGGTCGAATAGAAATTTCATGGGCTTGATTATCCAGCTATTTATAAACTATTCCGCTTTACTGGGATCGGCATTCTCGGAAGGTTCAAATGCCAAGGATGCTGAATTGATGCAGTAGCGTAGTCCAGTGGGTTGTGGGCCATCTTCAAATACATGACCCAAATGGGCATCACATGCTGTGCAGCGTACCTCAGTGCGAATCATTCCATGACTTGCATCCCGAATTTCAGTAATAGCCTCTTTTTTCTCTGGTGCGTTGTAGCTGGGCCAGCCACAACCGGCATCAAACTTAGTAGAGGATTGGAATAGGAGGGTGTCGCAGCAAATGCAGCGGTATTGACCGGTTGTCCAGTGATCCCAGAATTCTCCAGAAAACGGTCTTTCTGTTGCAGCTTCTCGGGTTACTCGATATTGAATATCGCTGAGTGAATTTTTATATTCTTGATCTGTTTTTTTGTTCATGACTGTAAGGTGTTGGGTTACGAGGAGCAGCTGACTTCTATGCGTTGCATGTCTACGGGTGGTGGTTTTGCGTATGCCTCAAAGTGTTCCTGCTCATCAAAGGGCTTGCTGAGTATGAGTTGTAGTCTTTCGACTTCAGAAAAATCATCTTGCTGCGCCTTTTCAATTGCGGTTTGTGCGAGGTGATTCCTGAGAATATATTTTGGATTGACTTGGTCCATGATTATTTTTCTGGCCTCGTCATTCAATACTTCAGATTGAAGTCTGTGGATGTAGTCGGTAAACCATTGATCAATACTGTCACGATCGATGAATTCATCTCTTTGGGCAATATCTACTGACTTAGAATCTTTTTGGATCTTGCTGAGCTGACGGAAGAATGTGGTGAAGTCTACTTTTGAGTCATTCATCGCATGCAAGAGACGCTCAATGAGTTCAATATCACCATCCTGCTCTAACTGAAGGCCCAATTTAGAGCGGAATATTTTTTGCCATTCTTTTGCATAAGTCACGGGGAACTCTTCCAGCGCCGAACGTAAAAGAGCTTGGGACTCTTCCGCTGAATACTCTAGCTCTAGCAAAGAAAGCATGGCACTTGCAAGGCAGGCCATATTCCAATGCATGATCTGTGGCTGGCGATGATAGGCATATCGGCCGCCATGATCACTATGGTTGCAAATATGATCTATTTCAAAGTGGTCTAAAAATCCAAATGGGCCATAGTCAATAGTGAGTCCAAGAGCGCTGATGTTGTCACTATTGAGAACGCCATGACAAAATCCAACTGATTGCCACTGCGCAACCAATTTCGCATTGCGAGCGCTGATCTCTTTGAATAAACTCAAGTAGGGATCTTTTGTATTTCGACACTCTGGATAGAATTCATTCACGAGCAAATCTGCAAGCTCTTTAAGTCGGATAGTATTCTGAAGTGAGGCAAAGTGTTCAAAGTGGCCGACCCGAATAAAGCTTGGGGCAATGCGTGAACATACGGCAGCGGTTTCAACCGTTTCCCTGATAACACGCTGCTTTGATCCAACCACTGAAAGAGCTCTGCTAGTCGGTACACCTAAAGCATGCATTGCTTCGCTACAAAGGAACTCTCGGATAGATGATCTTAAGACGGCTCTGCCATCACCCATGCGGGAGTAGTGCGTCTTGCCGGCACCCTTGAGTTGAAGCTCAAGCTGATTCATATCGCCCAGGAGAATAGCGCGACCATCACCCAATTGTCCTGCCCAGGAGCCAAATTGATGCCCGCTATAAGCAGTTGAAATTGGGCTGGAAAAAGTGAATTCACCCGCATTCAATTGATTTCCCGCTAACAATTCAAGCCAATCAGGATCCCTGGGCAATCGCATGGTTCCAAGCTCAAGGTTGATTAAGCGTGCAGCGGATACTGAAAATGCAACCCAATAGGGGTTTGGTATGGGTGTGGGCGGGGTTGGCTGGCATACATCATCGCCGCGGAGAGTAAATGGCATATTTTGTATTCTATGGGCAATTCACAAGCGTCGCAGAAGCCTCTAAAATGACCCTATGACAAATAAAGTACAACTCAATGTAGAAACGCAACTGGCCAACCTGGGTGAAGAGCTAAATGTTCCTTTTTTAAAGCTTCTAGGGGTGCGGCTAATCACTGCTGAGATGGGTAAGGGCGAAATACTTCTGGCCCTCAAGCCTGAGCATACCAATACTTGGGATGTGGCCCATGGCGGTGTTTTGCTTACTCTGATGGATGTGGCCATGGCTGTTGCTGCTCGCTCAAGCGATCCTGGTGATCGTAGTGTGGTAACCGTGGAGATGAAAAATAATTTTATGCAGGCCGCCAATGGGATCTTGCGTGTAAAGGCGGATACCGTACGTCGAACTGCCACAATGGCTTTTTGTGAAGCCAAACTCTACAACGATCAAGGTGAGATCTGCTGC
Organism: Pseudomonadota bacterium; assembly: GCA_046049115.1. Lineage (GTDB taxonomy): Bacteria > Pseudomonadota > Gammaproteobacteria > Burkholderiales > Burkholderiaceae > Polynucleobacter. The sequence goes on along the minus strand of JBJOEU010000022.1, from coordinate 6,728 downwards.
ATGTCAACAGGTACATTTCAGTTCATCAAGCGGTTGGCAAGCAAAAATGCAAATGGTGAACGAGTCATTAACGAGGACTCTCGCCAGCAGAAATAACTCACACTAATTGGCCGCTTACACCGAAAGGTTAGACCCCGGTGCTGCAGTAAGCTCGCCGGTGACGACATCGTGACCTATAGTGCCATTGGCATCAAATCGTCTTTCCACCATCTCAAACTGACCATCTTTACGAACGCGCAAAATCGTACTGGACCGCGTTCCATAACTTGGCGTCTTTATAAATGCAGCAGATAAAGCTTTTTCCCAATCCGGATTAACACCGGTATTGGGAAGCTCTTGTGGGCTTGCTTCGTGAGTATCTGCCAGTAAGCGCAGATAGTGATCTGCGTTTTTGAGTTGCCCGCTATCCATTGCCAGTGTTTGCGCAAATGCCGCTACCCGGTGATTGACTTTGGGCCATGGTGTATCGAGCATCGCATTAGATAAACCATAAACTCCAGGACTCAATGCTTGTTCGGGAAATACTTTCCTGGGGCGAATACTTTGACCCATCATGAGGCGATTGCTCACCCAATGCATTTCAGCATTTTCTGGATCACTGAGATCCGCCATCAAGAGATTAAACCCGTTGTAGAGCTCAAACCGTTTTGCATTTTCTTGAATGTAAGCATGCGGTTTGTGCTGACCCGTAAGATAGTGCAGACTGAGCTCACCACGAGTTCTGGCATCAGGATTTTTTTCGCTAGGCGCTCTGACGTTCGTTAATGCAGCAAAGCGACCCGTCTTGGTGAAGCCTAACCAAGTTCCAGGACTGCCCAATACATCTGCTCGGTCTTTACCAGCCAAAACATGAGGATGTTCTGACCACCATCCTATAGGATCAGTATCGCGCTCATAAAATTCATCACGATTTGCCGCAACTACCAATGGGTAGTCTGGATGAGATTTCCAGGCAAAGAGAATTAAGCACATAGCAATATCAGTGGAGTCAGAATGAGATTAGATTTCTAATAAGGGGTAGGGTAGGGAATCTATCATCAAGACGGGCCCATTGCTCGCACCCAGATGTATTGCTCCGATTTCAAGGGCATCAAGCTTACATTCAACCTGAAGATCAATACGAGCCGTATTTGCCGCATTGCTTGCCGCAAGCACTACCATGCCGCATGGCTGGCTAGTATCACCTTCTTGAAATAACTCTACACCTGGTTTTGAAAGTTCCAATGCTGTTGCACTGGTATCAATATGCGTCAGTTGAAGTCTCCGTTTTACTGCGCCACGGTATTGGCTACGAGCAACAATTTCCTGGCCCGGGTAACAACCTTTTTTGAAATCCACGCCAGCAACGGATTCAAAGTTAATCATCTGCGGAACAAATTGCTCTTGAGTTGCTAAAACAATTCGGGGGATTGCACTCAATACCTCTAAAGAATTCCATTGATCTAATGAGCCCTGATCCACTGATGACAAAGTAGCTCCAGATTTTTTCTGTGCGATGAGGGTACGATGAAAAGATTGATTTTGAATCAGTACGTCAGGCATGCGCAATGCAAGGGAGTCTTTGGGTAGATTAGAGGATTGGACGGCATTCTGGCTTTGATAGGCGCCAAATACTTCCCAGTCATCCGAAGCATTCACTACCTTTACTTTTGAGCGCAGTACGTACATCGACAATCGTTTTGCAGTACTTGCTGCAATATCTTTGGAAATAAAAAGGGCAAAACGGTCATCCGAATCAACTGATTCTGGAAACAGGCCAAGCCAAGCACTAGAGAGAAGACGCCCTTTGGGGCTGCAATAGCCAACCAATCGAACAGAATCAGAGCCTTGTGCAATATCGCCCAACATGGTGCGCTTGAGGCTAAGCACCGAATTGCTTAATTGGCTTTGTAGCAAGGTTGCGGCATCAGGCCCTTCGACCAAGATCAAGCCCCAATCGGACAGAGGGGTAAATCCATTGTTTGGGCTGGAGGCAGGCATTGTGGTGTTTTCTGTGCTGGTGGTCATGAGCTTTTATCATATCCCGATGAGCAGAAAATTTCAGAGAAGTCTTTTTATCAAACCTTCAAAAGGTAGTGGGTGGAAATTCTTTACCCTTATCTTGATTTCCTTAGTGCTTATTTTGTACGCAGTCATCTTTTTATGGCCTGTTGTACCAGCCACATCAAATGTCGATAAGGGATCTGCCTATAAAGTCAAGATAATCCCCCAATCTGGCCTCACTGCAATTGCGGGTCAGTTATCAGAGCAGGGCATATCTACCAATGTAGTTACTTTTCAATTGGCGGCAAGAGCGCTTTTTGTTGGCGCCAAGTTAAAACCGGGAACTTATCTGCTGGCTCCTCGCGCTAGCTTGGGAAATATTTTGTTGCAAATAGCCCGTGGTGATCGAGTTCGAGAGAGTGTGGCCATCATTCCCGGCATGACCATATGGCAACTGAGAAGCCTGATTGATAAACATCCGGCGTTAATTCATCAAACTAAGGGTATGAGCTCCAAGGAGTTATTGAATGCTATCGGACTGACTTATCCAGGCGATGAGGGGCTCTTTTATCCGGATACCTATATTTTTGATCCAGATGATTCAGATACTTCAATCTATCGAAGGGCTTCGCAGGCCATGCAAAAGCAACTAACGGTGGCTTGGGAGCAGAGGGAGTCAGCTACGCCCTTAAAAAGCCCATACGAGCTGCTCATTTTGGCCTCGATTGTGGAAAAAGAGACGGGGCGCTCAAGTGATAGATCCCTGGTCTCGGCGGTTTTCGTGAATCGCCTCAATTTGAAGATGCCCTTGCAGACTGATCCAACCGTTATTTACGGAATTGGCCCTAAATTTGATGGCAATCTTCGAAAAACGGATTTACGTAGAGACAGTCCCTACAATACTTATATGCACAAGGGTTTGCCACCAACGCCAATAGCTATGCCGAGCAAGGAGTCACTCCTCGCTGTGATGCATCCAGCAAAAAGTGATGCGGTGTATTTTGTGGCGCGTGGTGATGGCACTAGCCATTTTTCCAAAACCTTGAAAGAGCACGAAAGCGCTGTTGATCAGTTTCAACGTAAACGCAATTCTTCCACCCAATCAAAGTCACAGTAATCGTTATGACAGCTCAATTTCCAGGTTATTTCATTAGCTTTGAAGGTATCGATGGCGCGGGAAAAAGTACGCATATTGAATCTTTTGGCAACATGATTAAACAGCGCTACCCTGATCGCGATGTTGTGATGACCAGGGAGCCCGGTGGTACTCAACTAGGTGAGCAACTGCGCGCTTTATTGCTTGAAGCCCCAATGAATTTAGAAACCGAGGCATTGCTGATGTTTGCTGCTCGCCGAGAGCATATTGCACAAGTAATAGAGCCAGCACTACAAGCGGGAAAGATTGTGATTTCTGATCGCTTTACAGATGCGAGCTTTGCTTATCAAGGCGGTGGTCGTGGCTTGAGCCTAGCGAAATTAAATGATTTGGAGAAGTGGGTTCAGGGTCGACCTGATGGCTCATTACTCCAGCCTAATTTGACTTTCCTTTTTGATTTACCTGGCTCAGTTGCAGAAGCTAGGAGATCCAAGGTAAGGGCACCCGATAAATTTGAAAAAATGGATCTAGATTTTTTTGAAAAAGTTCGCCAAGAGTATTTACGTAGAGCAAAAGCAGATCCAAATCGCTTTTATCTAGTGGATGCCACAAAAACACCAGAGGCTATTTGGCATGAGCTTGAGTCATTAGAGATGAAGCTTTAAATGAGTGATCTGATGTCTTTAAATGAATCGGTGAAAAATATAGCCCCATGGCTAGAGCCCATCTGGGATGGTATGAACTTGGCTGCGTTTCCCAATGCAGTCCTGATACATGGTCAGTCCGGTATCGGTAAGTTTGAATTTTCCATTGAGCTCGCTAGAGCACTTTTATGCGAGAGCTCCACTGCTATAAAGCCTTGCAAGCAATGCGAAGCCTGTCGGTGGTTTGACTCCGGCAACCACCCTGACTTTATTGCGCTAGTTCCAGAAACGCATCGCAAGCTTTTGCCACAGGGTGATTTTGATTCGGATGCTGAATCCCCCAAAAAATCCAAGGCCAGTCAAGCAGATAGTGATAGCGATGCGCCCGAGAAAAAAGAAAAGAAGAGTATTTCCATTGAGGATGCTCGCAGTGCAATTGAAGGGCTATCTATTGGATCTCACCGCGGTGGAAACCGGGTCATTCTAGTTTACCCACTAGAAATGCTCAGATCAGACTCCGCAAATACTTTGCTGAAATCTCTTGAGGAGCCTCCAAAAAATACCATCTTTATTTTGCTGGCAGATCGCCTCGATCGTGTCTTACCAACCATTCGTTCTCGTTGTCGCTTGCTGTCCGCGCCGCGACCAGATCGATTGAGTGGACTTAATTGGTTGCATACCCAGCTGAGCAAAGTTCCTGGTTTAAAAATGAGCGACGCCGATGTCGAGTCTATTTACGATGAGCAGGGTGGGGCACCTTACGCAGTTTTAGATTCCTTAATTGCGCGTCACAATAAGGATGAAAAGGATGAGTTGACGATTGCCATCCAGGCATCACGTTATTTATTGCAAGCGATGTCGCAGGGCGCTCGAATTAATTGGCTAGATGCTGCCGAGAAGACGCAAAAAGCCCGGTATTCAGTTTTGTTGGCCACCATGCAGCGATGGGTCTCTGATATGCAATGTTGCGCCCAAATGGGTTCGCCCCGCTATTACCCCAAGCATGAGGCTGCAATCAAGACTCTCGCCCAGCAAGTGCGCCTTCCAAAGCTGCTCCGCTTTTGGAAGTCTCTGATTCAGGCGCGGCGCCATGAAAATCACCCGCTGGCCACCCGCATTCAACTAGAAGCATTGCTATCTCAGTACCAGCAGGTATTTGAAGACTAAAATAGTGAGCTATGTTCATAGACTCACATTGCCATCTCGATTTCCCAGAGTTTCAAAGCCGTCTACCTGAGGTTTTGTCCAATATGGCCGCCTGTAAGGTGAGTCATGCTTTGTGCGTTTCGGTAGATATTCCCGACTTCCCCAAGGTGCGCAAGCTAGCTGAAGATCATGCCCATTTGTATGCCTCGGTTGGAGTCCATCCAGACTACGAAGATACGCCAGAGCCCAGCTTTGACTTCTTGGTTGAGGAGGCAAAGCATCCCAAAATCATTGCGATTGGCGAAACTGGACTTGATTACTTCCGCATGGGTGATCGTAGCTATGAATCTATGGAGTGGCAAAGAGAGCGCTTCAGGACGCATATCCGCGCCGCCATTGAAGCCAAGAAGCCTCTGATCATCCATACGCGATCTTCTTCCGCTGATACCCTCAGAATTCTCAAAGAAGAGGGTGCTGATCGGATCGGCGGTGTCATGCACTGCTTTACAGAAACTACTGAAGTTGCCAAGGCTGCTATTGATATGGGTTTTTACATCTCGTTTTCTGGCATTGTGACTTTTAAGAGTGCCAAGGACCTTCAGGAAACTTGCAGAGAAGTTCCTTTGGATCGCATGCTGATTGAGACAGATTCGCCTTATTTAGCCCCAATTCCTTATCGTGGCAAGACGAATGAGCCTGCCTGGGTCTCTAAGGTTGGTGAATTTGTTGCTGAACTGAAGGGAGTTTCAGTTGATTTGCTGGCAGAACAGACTTCAAGTAATTTTTTTCAATGTTTTCAAATAAATAGAGCAATATCATGAGAAGTTCATTTAAATTTAATCGTCTTTTCCCTGCCTATTTACTGTGCTTTTCAGGCCTGCTGGCTGCACAAACTGCTGATCAGATTACAGATTTCACCAAAGCAGCGAAGTTTGATGATGTTTCAGAGGTGCAATCTTTGATAAAAGCTGGTGTTAGCCCAAATGCGCTCGATCCTAGGGGCAACCCCATGCTCATCGTTGCTATTCGGGATAAATCTATGAAGGTGACGGATTTATTGCTCGCAAATCCAGCCACAAACGTGAATTTGACCAACAAAAGCGGTGAAAATGCGTTAATGCTGGCTGCATTTGATGGTGAACTATCTCTAGTAAAGAATTTAGTTCTTGAAAAGAAAGCTGCCGTAAATAAGCCTGGCTGGGCACCAATTCACTATGCGGCTACCAATGGCCACTTAGAAATAACTCAATTCTTAATGGCTAGTGGCGCTCAGGTTAATGCCTTAAGTCCCAGTGAGACAACACCTTTAATGATGTCTATTGGCTCCGGCAATGACCAGTTGATCAAATACTTACTTGATAACGGCGCAGACCTGCGCTTGAGAAATCATGAGGGATATACCGCTATAGATGTTGCTCAATTATTTGGCAAAGATGACATTCGTGATGGCTTAATGTCGCGTTGGGTAAAGCTCTATAACCAGCAATATCCAGGCGGTCCTAAGAAGACTCCTTGATAAGTTGTATATTTGATTAATGCGTATAATCATTATTATGTCAAACAAGAAATGTAACTGGATTTAACGGATACCATTGATGACTTTGAGCGGCTTGTTAGACAAGCTTCCCGGCCTTAACTCCCTACCCAGCTTCAGTACGCTCTTTGCCGAGATTAATGCTGACATGGGAGATAGTGATATCTGGGTGCTGTTATTTCTAACGTGTTTGATGCTGACATTTCATGGTTTGAGCGTTTTATCCATCGCAGGCATCTTTCATTGGATTGACCAAAAACTCGAAAATAAACGGGTCTATGGCGCGAACTTTGTATCGTATTTCGTAGCAATCCTATTGATTATT
>JBJOEU010000021.1:0-10270 GCA_046049115.1 Pseudomonadota bacterium | reverse complement strand
TTATTCTTGCTCAATCGGTGTTCTTAAATCATGTCTCTTGATGAAGTCCATTAGGTCTCCAGTGAGTTGATTTAAGTTCTTAAGGTACCTCATTGCTTCTTCTAGCTGCCCATGCCGAGGATGCAAGAATATTTCAACCTCAGAATCAAAATACTTTGCATGAAGCTCCAAACAGTAGCCTTTATCCTCGTAAACCTTAGCATCAAGCGTTACATAGGATTGAATATCTGGCTGAAAGGATGACTGCTTAAAGTGCTCTAAAACAGGGTTTAAGGTCTCTTTATTAGTAAATACATTCACTTCTTCTTGTAGTGCCGTCATCTACCTGCTCCCTAGGTTGGTACTAATACCTTTAGCAGGTTTGAAGTCTAAATGTCAATATCTCTCTGCTCATCGAATAAATTATTTTGTATGGCTTCAAGAATGCCTTTTAATCTCTCGTGGGTATTTTGTATATAACCTGCGGTAACCCCTTTTTTCTTATGATTAAGAATCTTTCCTATTGTGTCCAAATCGTAGCCACAACCATCTGCAACGGTCGCTACTGTTCGGCGAAGGTCATGGGCAGTAAATCTAAAACCTATCGCTTCAGATAATCTATCGAAGGTTCTACTAGCACTCATTGGTGATTTATCGCTCAATGGACTTGGGTATACATACGGGCTTTTTAAACCATGCTTAAGATTGGAACGCTCTTTATATCGACGATTAAACATTAACTCTGTAGCAGAAGTCATTGGAAGCGTATGGTTGGTATGGTTTTTGGTATCTAGGGCAGTAAATGTCTTGTGCTTGAAATCAACATTCGTCCATTTCATCTGAAGGGCTTCCTCCAGTCGTAAACCCGTGTGCATCAACAGCCATGCCAAGTCAGCATCTTCTGCCTGAACCAATCCTTGATACTCAGGATGGCTACAAATTTGTAACTCGTAATAAAGATTCTCTCTTTGCTCTGCATTAAGGAATACTTCTTTTGGCTTCAAAGCTCTTCTAAGCTTCTTATCCTTAAGGACTAGAACTGGATTGCCTTTGGGCATAAGCTTTTCGCCTGCAGCATCATCGCTAGAAAAAGAATTAAATACAGCAGATAGATACCTGAATGCACGCTGAGCTTCTCCTAAGCCAACCTCGTTATTTGGAATCATTACATCCAGAGAGTCTGCTAATCGCCTTTTATCAATTCGAGCCTTCTTAGCTGCAACCTCCCGTTTAATCTCCTGAAATCTCTTTAAACAATCATCTCTATCAATAGCAGCCAAAGGTCTTTTGTACCAATCACCAAATCGTCTTTCCAGGGTCGACAAGGCATCCTGTCTAGTCTTAGGTTTCCAATGGGCTATTTCTGAGTACTGCTCAATTGCCTGAGCCAAGGTAAATCCCCTAGCCTTTGAGACTTTTCTTGCTTGCCTTCTTTCGGCATTTGGATTTATCCCCTGAGATAACTTAGCAAGCTCTTTTTTTGCCAACTGACGGGCTTCGACGGCAGATATGAGGTCGGCATTACCCAAAGTAACGGTGACTGCATTACCGCCCTTTACACGAGCACGAACAACCCAGACAGATTTACTCTGTCGTTCTCGCCTATAAAGCGATGGCATGACCTTATCTTTATTCCATTCCATGAGTTCTCCAGACAACACTTAGACAACATAGAGCTGATATTATCATCTAGACAACGCATAGACAACATATAATTAGATTGGCAAATAACCTCTAAAAACACCTATTTATTTAGGTTTATAGGATATTTATGACAACATTACAGTAGTGGTTACAAGACTGTTAATCCGTAGGTCCCTGGTTCGAGCCCAGGTCGAGGAGCCAGATACAAGAAAACCACCTTTTTAGGTGGTTTTTCATTGGTGATCCAGGTGAATCGATTGAGCCTAGATCAAACCCTTCTTTTTCAGATTAGCAAGGCGGTTGTTTAAGGTCTTGATGGTGAGAAGATTGAACTTGTCACCTTCAGACCAATTGCTCCCTTTCCACTCAATACCTTCGGGCGTGACATTGGCGAAGGGTTCTTTACCCTCTTTTGCGTAGCCTTCCAAAATAATAATGAGTGCTGGGCGATCATCTGATGCTCCCGCATCTTTAATGGCATCTAAGATTGGTTTGGTAATCGTATCGCCATAGGTGACTTTAGAGTCTGGATGTTTTGCTGCAGCTGGCTCATCAAAGATGTATTCATGTGGCCACTCAAATACATTTCTGGCTGAATTTTTTACTGACTCTGGACTTACTGCAGTACTTGTTGGATTTTTAGGATCAATCGGTAAATTGAGCCCCGTGATCCAGGCCTCGAATTCTGCAATACGGGCGTAGCGTTTTTCTTCAGTATCGCGCTTTTGCTCTTCTTGAGAAAGTAACAAAGTAACCCAAGCCCAGGCGATGTCTTTAGGTATAGCAAATTCTTGAGCCAAAATACCGCTGGCTTTTTTTAGGATGGGTTTGGATGTGAGTTTTGTCATTGCGTTCTTTCTGAATTCTTGAGTAGGCGCCTTCAATTCAAGTGGAAAGGCACTCCACAGACCCCGTAGGATACTCTTGATTAGATAGGTGTTTACCTGAAATACGCAGATAAACCCAGATCTAGCCCGCTCCAGAGCCTTCTAGCTCAGTAAATTTAGGAAGAATGACTGTATTCACTAAAATAGCTCTATGACTAAGATTCCAGAACTTCTCGCCCCTGCCGGTAGCCTCTCCATGTTGCGTACCGCTTTTGACTTTGGCGCTGATGCCATTTATGCCGGACAGCCACGTTATTCCCTGCGAGTACGTAATAACGACTTCGGAAAAATGGAGACTCTTAAAGAGGGTATTGATACCGCCCATGCTTTAGGTAAGAAGTTTTATCTGGTTTCTAACTTGCTACCTCATGGCGGTAAGACACGTACCTATATTAAAGATATGGATCCTGTAGTTGCATTAAAGCCTGATGCAATGATCATGTCAGATCCGGGTCTCATCATGATGGCCAGAGAAGCTTGGCCTGATATGCCAATTCATTTATCCGTTCAAGCTAATACGGTGAATGGTGCCTCAGCAAAATTCTGGCGCTCTGTTGGAATCAGTCGAGTGATTTTGTCACGCGAGCTTTCTTTTGATGAAATCGAAGAAGTTCGTCAAGATTGTCCAGAAATGGAATTAGAGGTATTCGTGCATGGCGCCTTATGTATCGCTTATTCTGGTCGCTGCTTGCTATCTGGCTACATGTCGCATCGTGACTCTAACCAAGGTGCCTGCACCAATGCTTGTCGCTGGGATTACAAAGTAAAGCCAGGACAACAAAATACCAGCGGTGATGTAGTACTCCTTCAGGAGGCTCGTCGTCCAGATGATTTGATGCCGATGGAAGAAGATGAGCATGGCACCTACATCATGAACTCCAAAGACTTACGCGCTATTGAGCATATCGAACGCTTAACCAAGATGGGTGTGGACTCGTTCAAGATTGAAGGTCGTACTAAGTCGCCCTATTACGTTTCTCGTACCTGCCAATCCTATCGCACGGCGATTGATGATGCCGTAGCTGGTCGTCCAATGAATATGTCTCTGATTGGCAATCTTGAAGGTCTTGCAAATCGTGGCTATACCGATGGTTTCTATGAGCGTCACCACGATAAAGAGTATCAACTGTATATGCGCGGCCACTCTCTCTCGGGTAGAAGTCTTTATGTTGGCGAGACGCTAGAGATTGATGAGGCCTCTGGTCGCGTCAAGGTCGATGTAAAAAATCGTTTCTCAATTGGTGATAAGTTGGAGATCATTGAACCCGAGGGTAATCAAGATATGGTGCTTGATGCCATGTGGAATCTCGATGATCAGCCAATTGATGTTGCCCCTGGCTCAGGTCACTTTGTGTGGATTAAATTACCACTCAAGAGTAAGCATGCATTTATCGCGCGTTACACCCAAGAGCCTGCTCCTGTTGAGGCTAGCTCTTGCAGCAACTGCTAATTAAATACTTAAGAAGGTTTTTATGAGCGCGACGTCGCCTAATCTAGCTCCTGCACATAGCTTTAAAGAAAAAGCTAAAGAGGAGTTTGTCAAAGCATTTCAGTTAACTATTTACTTTGGAGCCTGGTTTTGTGCTCTTGCTTTTTTAGCAGCAACTTCACTGGATGAGAGACCAATTCCTTTATCTATCTTTGGCTTTGCTTTATTTAAAGCGGCAGTCTGTGCCAAATTCATGCTACTCGCTCAGGCAGCATTCCCAATTAAAGTCAATAAGCAGCATGGCATTGTGAGCTCGCTACTCTTGGAGTCCCTGATTTATATTCTCGTTGTTTTGGGATTAAATTATTTGGAGGCCGGAGTTCATGGCTTAATTCATGGAAAAGCGTTCTTAATCTCCATGACTGAATTCGGCCAATCTAATCCCTTACGCGTAGTGGCCATGTCGATTGTGTACTGGTTAATTGTGTGGCCTTATTTACTATTAACGGGGATGACCATCATGCTTGGCAGCAACGCTACCCTGAAGATTTTGTTTGGTGATAAATCAAAACCCAACTAATTACGCTTGAGTAATACAACTCAGATGATTAAGTTGCACTCCATTTTTCAAGGTCGAATTTTTGCAATAGGCGCTTTGCTATTGCTTATTTTGGGAGCCCTTCTACCCGCTCTATCTCATGCCCAAGAAATCGAGGCACGCACCTATTCCAATGCACCCGTTGGGATTAACTTCATCAGCGCCGGGGTTGCACAAGCTAAGGCTGGAAATTACACCCTGACTAGCGAAGTCATGGGTCTCACCCACATCTTTGATGCAGGGGGTCAATCTGGCAAGCTCACCCTGGTACTTCCTTATGGCCAACTGACTGGGTCGAGCACTATTGGTGGGCGCACAGTCAATGCCAGTACCGAAGGCTTATCAGACCCACTTATCAAGGCTGCGATTAATCTCTTTGGAGCCCCAGCATTAACGCTCGATCAATTTAAGGACTATCAGCAAGATCTGATTGTTGGCCTTAGTCTCGCAGCATCGGTACCTTGGGGTAAGTACAACGATAATCAACTGATCAACGTGGGTGCCAATCGTTGGTTTATTCAGCCTGGTCTTGGAGTTTCTAAAGCGCTTGGCTCTTGGAGACTTGAGCTTGCTGGTGCTGGTATTTTTTACACCAGCAATACCAACTTCATGGGTGGTAACTCGCTATCTCAAAACCCGGTTTACTCAACACAAACACACGCAATTTATTACTTTCAGAATACCGCCTGGATCTCAGTAGATGCCACCTACTTTACTGGCGGGCAAACTTACGTCAATGGCAACCCCATTAGCGGTAGTCAAGAGAATTGGCGCTTTGGAACAACGATGTCCTACCCAGTGAATAAGAGTAATTCGATTCGGCTATCGGCGAGTACAGGTGCATACTCGAGAACCAATAATAGTTATGACTTGTATGGAGTTTCTTGGCAATACCGCTTTGGTGGTGGTCTATAGTTTTTTTGTTTATTGATTTATTTATTTTTGTTTGTTTATTTATAAATCGCGCAGATGGCGGCGCAAGATTTTGCCCACATTAGACTTGGGCATTTCCTCAATAAAGGCAATCTTTCTGGGGCGCTTGTAACTCGTCATTTGCTCTTTGCAATACTGAATGACTTGGGCCTCAGTCAGCTCAGGTTGATCCTTAACGATATAGGCCTTGACGATCTCACCAAGCTTGCGATGTGACAATCCAATCACAGCACACTCTCTTACACCAGGCATCTGAGAAATCACTTCCTCGATTTCATTTGGGAATACCTTATAGCCAGCAACGACGATCATGTCTTTCTTGCGATCAACAATCTGCACAAAGCCATCAGAGCTCATGATGCCAATATCGCCAGACTTAAAATATCCCTCTGGCGTCATAGATTGCTCAGTCTCTTCGGGTCTATTCCAGTAACCCGCCATCACCTGTGGACCCTTGATACAAATCTCGCCAGGCGTACCAAATGGAACCTCCACTCCATCATCACCCAGTATCAATACATCTGTACTAGGCACTGGCATACCAATGGAGCCGGTAAATTCTTTTACGAATGGAGTATTGACACACACTACCGGTGAAGTTTCCGATAGCCCATAGCCCTGAGCAATCGGCACCCCCATCATTTTTTGCCACAGTTCAGCCGTCTTTTTTTGAACCGCCATGCCGCCACCGATAGTAACTAGGAGATTGGGTAGGCGCACCTCTTTAAATTCTGGACGATGTATCAGCGCATGAAATAGCGTGTTGACGCCTGGAAAAATATTGATGTCAGGGTGTTTCACTAATAACTTAATAAAGCCGGTGATATCACGGGGATTGGCGACTAACAATAATTTGGCACCCTTACGCATTCCAAGCAGGCCGCAGGCGGTCAGCGCAAAGATGTGTGTCATGGGTAGTGCACATAAAAACACTAACTGCTGCTGTCGATTTTTCAGAGCAGGTTCGAGCCAAGATTCAATTTGAATGATGTTGGCCAATATATTACGATGCAATAAAACTGCGCCTTTAGAAACTCCCGTAGTGCCGCCTGTGTATTGCAAAAAAGCAATGTCGTCCAGCTTCAGATTGGGTTTGGTAAAGCCATGGCCAGAACCAATTTTGAGAGCTTGATTTAATTTGACGCAAGAAAAGTTCCAATGCGGAATCAGCTTTTTAATGTGACGAGCAATCAAATTGATGATCACGCCCTTCGGACCCAGGCTCTCACCAATGCTACTCACAATCACTTTCTTTACAAGCCCTTGATCAGCAATCTCTTGATATACGTGTGCAAAGTTTTCCAGCATCACCAAAATAGATGATCCACTATCTTGCAACTGATGCTCCAACTCGCGAGCGGTATAGAGCGGATTGATATTGACTACGACAAAACCTGCGCGTAGTGTGCCGAGCATGGCAATCAAGTATTGCGGCACATTCGGAAACATGATGGCGATACGTGAGCCCGCTTCAAGACCTAAAGTTTGTAGATAAGCAGCGAAGTCTTTGGACAAAATATCTAGTTGACGGTAGCTGATTTTGTGGCCCATCGACTCCAATGCAATCCAGTCGGGGTGCTTACGAAAAGCTTCTTCTAGAAAACCAACAATCGATGTGTGCCCTGCCAAATTAATCTCATGAGGAACGCCCTCGAGATAGTTTTTTAGCCAAGGTTTTTGAGTGTTCATCTGTATGAGCAATTGGGAGATTGTTTTAGGTTCGCCTTAAGCACTCAAAAGCTCTTTGAGTTTTTCTAGATACAGTTCCTGACCGTGGTTGACGCGATGCGTCCACTCATGACCAGAGTCTGCATTAGCATCATCGGTCACATATTTAAATGATTGCCATGGAATATTAAATTGATAAGCGATATTGGCAATTGCAAATAATTCCATATCCACTACATCAACGCCCTGGGATATCAACCAAGGATCGTGCGCCGTTACAAAACTATCACCAGTCCCGCAAATATGCTCGCCGCCAAGAGATAAGTATTGAGATGGTTTGGAGCAAAATGGGGTTTGACCTCGTGGAGCCAGTGGCACCGTCATCATGTCTCGCTGTATGACCTTGCCGATTTCCAATAAGCCTTGTAGTGCAGAGTTGATTTTTCCGACAGTTCCAAAGTTCACTATTCGTTGAGGCTGATATTGATGAATGGCCTGAATACTTGCCGCAGTGGCATTGATCTTCCCAACTCCAGAATAGACAATATCAACACCCGCCGGCAACGCGCTTTTATCGAGCTCGGTCTCTAATGCGGTAATAATGAGTAATTGTGTGTTCATGTCAGCCAATAATGAATTTATTAGATTATCTACCCGGAGTTCCAGACTTTCCTAAGCCAGGAATCCTCTTTAGGGACATCTCCCCTCTTTTGGCAAATCCTGAGGCTTTCAAAGAGGCTACATTACAGCTCGAGGCTTTGGCCCAACAATTCCCCCACAGCCATATTCTGGGCATAGAATCGCGTGGCTTTATCTTTGGAACTGCCCTGGCCTATCAGACCCATAAAGGCCTCGCTTTAGCCCGAAAACCCAATAAGCTACCCTTGGCCAGCCACCGAGAGTCTTATGGTCTGGAATACGGCTCCGATTGCCTGGAAATTGCGCAATCCACTTTGCCAGCCGATGCGCGTGTTTTGATTGTGGATGATGTGCTGGCCACTGGGGGCACCATCATTGCGGCTAGCAATCTACTCATCAAGGCTGGCTTTGAAGTAGCTGGCGCCCTGACCTTGCTGGAAATCGATGGTTTGAATGGTGGTAAGTTATTGACCCAAAAGGGGATTGCCAATAAGACGGTCTTGCGTGCTTAAGCTCTAGCTATAGAAGACTCTTAGCACCCTTGAGAAGCTTGACGGTACCCCAACCTACGGCAAGTACTTTGCTGGCAAGCTTAGGCTTGTAGTGCGCCAGTACTGCGAACGCACTGGTCCACAAGATCGGTGTGCTCTTCATGAAATTAAACGCATCTATACCCTTATCAGCCCAAGACAAGGGCTTTTCAATAGGCTCAAAATGCAAGGCAAAATCAGCACGTTCATGGGCTGCCCGCTCCTGAAGCGCCCTTTGTCTTGCCTTTAGTTCAGCTAGCTTTTGACCCATTATTTAGAGAGCTCCTGGCGGTCTTTAGACAACTCAGCAATGGTTGCCTCAAATAATTTGGGCATAGTCTTGAGTGAACGCAAAACTACTAAAGCAAGAATGCACCCCACTGCTAAAAAACCGCTTGTAAGTAAGCTGAGAGCCAAAACCCGATCAGTCTCCCAGCTGTAAATGACAATCAGTAAGGCCAGCATCACTAAGCCAAAGAACAAGAAAAACAATGCGCAGATCACCATCACCAACAGACTTAAAAACTGAGTACGCGCAATCTGTACATCAGTAGAGATCAGCTCCAGACGAGTCTGAGCAATGGATGCTCCGGTGGAGACGAGATTTTTTAGTGCAGAGAAAAGGTTTTCTTGGGACATGAATTCCTAGCGACGACGGATAAATAGACCAACCAATAATCCAATCCCAGCAGCAACACCTACTGCCTCCCAAGGATTTCGATGGACAAACTCATCAGTACGCTCAGCAACGACTTTAGCTTTTTCAGTCATAGTGCCCTCAACAGAGGAAAGACTTTCTTTTGCGCTATTGAGTGTCTCTAAAGCCTTTGAACGAATTGCGCCAAGCGGGCCATCGTCATGACTTGCCGTTGCCTTAATGAGATCCTCAGCATCAGCCATCAAGGCCTTAAAGTCACTTATCAAATCCTCTGAATGAATCTGAACTGTTTCCTGCGGGCTTGTGGGTTTTTTTGTAGTCATGGTTCTATTCTAAGCAATTGGGTACAAAGATCACAGTATTAATACCGTCATCCCAGCGTTTCCTTCTTTGAAGTGCTTTAGATAGGCTTTTAATCCAGGCCTTCTTCTCAAAAGTGTATGGTAAGCCTCGCTACCAAATGCAGTTTGTTCGCCGAAGTGATATTCATCCACACGGTCGGAGAAATAGTTATTTTCAAGGGCGTCATGTACAGCCCATTTTATTTTGCCACCCTCGCCACTGGCCCCATAGCCATGTATCAAGATGATTGCCTTGATGCCCACTTCTGAGGCTCGGCGTAACCCAATAGTCAGTCGATCCAAAGCCTCCTCAGCACTTGGACTGTCAAACTTCAGATTCAACACCATCGTGTCGCTATGCGGAATCGGAAGATCCTCACTACCGCATTGACGACATTCGCCAAGCATCCCTCGGGGATTGCCACACTCTGGACACTCAAATGAATGGGTCATCAAACGCCTTTATAGATGATTGGGTAATAACCCATTCATACAGCATTAAGAACAATACTTCGCCTCTAAAGCTGAGGTTGATATAACTTGATCATCAACCATGCGGTTAAGAGTTATTTGTGCTGCATCCTTATTCTCTTGAACTTTTAGGTTTAAGTTAATCAAGCCAGCTACATCCTTGCGAATCGAGGTATTGCCATAGCGTAAGCCTTTCAATGTTGAGACCGCTTCAGCAGAAATCTTACATTGCTGGTTTAGCAACTCAGAAGAATCCGATGAGGTATTTGCATATGCAAATGCAGCTACAGAAATTGAGACAACAGCTAATAGAGTCTTCTTCATCTTATTTCCTTAATTTGTGACCACATGTTGGACAACAACCTGAATCTTTTGCTTTGGTTTTTCTTAAGGCGGCATAGACGCTAGATTCTGAGATTTCCATCTTCCTAGCGGCCTGAGCTGCGGTCATTCCCTTCCCTATCCAATCTAAAGCTTGATGTGTTTTTGGTAT